>JABIWU010000006.1 GCA_018701395.1 Phycisphaerae bacterium
CCAAGGCAACTATTTTTACCCATCGTTAAATTCCACGGGCATTCAATTTTTACAGTGCGACGGATGATGCAACTTTCATCAACTGATGCACCGTACGAACGAAGTAAAAAGATTCGCCATCTATTCCACGTATGAAACGAGAATCGAAAAAACGTCGCTTGCACAATTGCCCAAAGCAATCGCCAAATTTTTTCTTGCAAAGTGTATGGGCTCTCGTGTCGATCTTCAGCAACCATGCGATGCCTCCTGTTTTAATTCAACTGCTTTCAAGGAGATTAATAATTCGTATGAAGAAATGAACAAGCAAAACCGTAAGCCAGTCATGCCATCAAGGAATCCTAACTTTAAAAAGTACATCCAAAGGAATCGGAAAAGCCAACGGGCAGGAAGTTTGGGATAGACGTGCCGCTTAATCCATCGGCGCCGTTGTTGCGCGTTTCCAAAAAACCTTGCATCAATTGTTTTATTTACATTCTGCTCTTGCTGCAGAATCTCTTTTGCTTCGAGTGTTGAATAATGGTTATGCTTTGCCATGTACAACTCTAAACCGCGCCTATCCCAATGCTCCATATGGCCTTGCAGTTCTTTGATACTTCCATCAACAACCATGTGCTCATGGACTTCTCTTTCTTCGTATCTCGCTTTTCCTCGTTTAAAGAAACGAACGTTCCAACTTGGGTAATACCCGCAATGACGTATGCGTTTTCCGAGAAATATAAAGTACCTGTTAATATTACATGCTGAGTGTTTCACATCCTCGACTGGTCTACTCGCCTCTGCAATGAGTTCATCACGCAAAGCTGGGAGAATTGCTTCGTCTGCATCAAGAATGAAAATCCAATCAGCCTTCAAATCAAGATTATCAAGTGCCCAATTTTTTTGTTTTGCATATCCAAGCCATGGTTGGACCACTACTTCTGCGCCTGCTTCACGCGCAATTTCACAGGTATTATCTGTTGATTCTGAATCTAGTACCCAAACCTTATCTGCCCATTGCATTACGCTAGCAAGTGCGTGTGGTAAGTTCACTGCTTCATTTTTAACTGGAATGATTACTTCAATATTGCTCATTACGTTGTACCGTACAACACTCTATCGCCACGCGGGACAGCTGGTTCGCCTGTGCAAATTTTCCACTTTGGCAATCTTCCATCAACACAACCACGTGCACCAACGACTACGCCTTCTTCAATAACCGAACCGGGAAGTACCACTGCATCAGAAGCGACCCAGCAGTCGTCTTCGATTTTAATTTCTTTTCGCACATCTAATTGCCCGCCAGATTCTGTAGTGCCTGAAACTGTAATGAGCATAGCGTATTGGCTAATCGTCGTTCGTTTACCAATAGTAATCTTTTCGCCTGCATTTACAATTGCCCCATCTCCAAACATCACAAGATCGTCTACTTCTACATTCCATGGTTTATCAATAACCACACTGCGTCTAACACGAACTCTTATGCCGCATTTCATTCCAAATAGTTTGAGCAGTGCAGTTCTATATTTGTATGCGTTATGTGGCGTGTATGCGAACAGCACTTGCCCTATGTTCTCCCATATGAAAGCACGAAGGCTCATTGCTGCACTTCCCTTGCTGGATTACCTTGCAATTCAACATTGCCATCGTAACTTTTATACACGCTCGCTCGAGCATGCACAATTGTATTTGAGCCAAGCGTTACATCGGGTGCAATATATGCATCAACACCAATGTAACAACCATCGCCTAGTGAAATAGGTGGGCGCAATAATGGAAATGTTGTATCTCGCATGTCGTGGGTACCAGCGCAAAGATGCGCGCGCGTATCAATTCGAACGCTATCCCCAATCGTAATTTGACCCAGGTTGTATAAAATTGCATGTTCAGCAACTCTGCAATTATTGCCCATGTGTAAATTCCATGGGATTGTGATTTCTACTCTGCGAGCAAACCCGCAGTCGCTACCAATTGTTGCTCCGAACCTACGCAGAATCCATGAACGCATGCCAGGAAATACAACCCAAATGAATTTTCCAAGGGTCCCCCAGAGAATGCGAACTATCTGCTGTTTACGGGTCCACATAGTACGCCTAGCTGGGGGAGCTTCTTCCATTGCAGAAGTCCGCGAGTTTGTAGTATGCTCATTATTAATCTCAGTCGGTTCCATATAACTCCAGGTATCTCTATCGGAACAATCCTTGCCAAGAAACACACATTAGATGAAGCATTATGATGATGCACAATGTCCAATAGGTCGATGATTGTTTTTCCAAGCCAGTACTACTGCAAAACCTCCTTATGAGTTCAGAAAACAATACAAATACAGCTGTAGACCATGCGACCGCGCCCCTTCGAGTGCTTTTTATTACCGAAGATGACCCGCTGTATGTCATCCAATTTTTCAACGTTTTCTTCGATGAATACCCACGCGACAATCTGCATATTATCGGAACTACTGTGGTCGATGCATTTCATGAACCAATTTGGAAGACTGCCTGGCGGATGTTTCGGTTTTATGGGCTCATTGATTTTATTCGATTAAGTTTCCGGTTTATACGAGTAAAACTACAAGGAAAATCGATTTCAAAAGAAGCCACAAAGCACGGTATCGAATTGGTACCGGCAACTTCAATTAATGACACAGAGTACCTTGAGCGGATTTCCACATTAGCCCCAGATGTCATTGTTTCAGTTGCAGCCCCTGAGATATTTAGAAAAGGCATTCTCGAAGTACCAAACTTAAAATGCATTAATATTCATAGCGGGAGATTACCCATCTATAGAGGCATGATGCCAAACTTTTGGCAGCTTCTTCATGGTGAGCCACACGCGACAATTACAATACATGAGATGGCGGCGAAACTTGATGCTGGTGGAATCATTCAAACTCTTGAGTTCCCGTTGAAAGAAAAAGATTCGCTGGACCGTGTTATCGTTGGCACGAAGCAAGAAGGCGCCCGGCTTATGATAGATGTACTTACATCTATCGGTAAAGGCAATCTGGATGCTACTCCACTTGATATGAGTAACGCTTCGTACTTTTCATTCCCCCAACCAAAGGATGTCAAAGCGCTTCGCAAGCGTGGGCATACAATGCTTTGAAGCAGAACCCAAACAACACACCTGCAGCCATGTCCATTGATGTCGAAGATTGGTTTCAAGTCCAAAACCTTGCTATCGATGCAAGCACATGGAATAACCATGAATACCGCGTTGCATCAAACATGGATCGTATGCTTGAACTCATGGATCAAAATAATGTGCAGAGTACTTGTTTTATTCTAGGATGGATTGCAGAAAGGCACCCAGAGACAGTTAAGAAAATTGCGGATGCAGGACATGAGATTGCATGCCATGGGTATAACCATGAACTCATCTACGATTTAACGCCTGAACAGTTTCG
>JABIWU010000007.1 GCA_018701395.1 Phycisphaerae bacterium
ATCTGAATATAGAGTAATAATGCAACCAACGACTTTCCCGTTGAGTTCCCGTGTTCGGTCATTGAACAACTGAATAAATTGACCTGGATTGACGCCATTTGCGCCTAAAGCTGGTCCTAAAGGAGGTGCGGGGGTGGCTTGTCCACCGGGCGCTAGCACCTTGAACTGTTTTTCTATCTTTTTGGCCATTTTAATCTCCTGCCTTCCACCATCATCATAGTATGAATGCTGGCCAGCAATTCACGATGCAGTGGTTGTAACGGTGTTTATTGTGAACTACATACTGTACCAAACTCTTTTGAAGTAGGCAACCAGTCCGTACTTACTTGGTGTCAATTTCAAAGTAGTCCCAAAGTTGGATGCAAAATTGTAAGGACATATCGGTTTTTCTAGCGTACCCTATAGAGCACATGGTAGAGGAGCAAAAACTTGTAATCGAAACACTCCACGGACCTGAGAGTTTATCGCTTCCGCTCACTGGCGACAAACCGTTGAGTATCGGTAGGGGCGTGGATAATGATTTAGTTATCGTTTCTGGCAAAACAGTTTCAAGGCAACATGCTGTTTTGACAAAAACGTCTACAAGCCAACCTGCAATTTGGAAACTAAGCGATTCAAATTCCCGACACGGCACGTTTCTTAACGGCATAAAAATTCATCACGACCAAGGTGTTCTGCTCCATATTGGGGATTTAATTACGATTGGTCCTTTTAGTTTCGAAGTTGTTGATTTGAATGATGAATCTCGGTATCAATGCTCTTTCAATGATTCCAACATCGTGGGTGGAACTTCTATTTTGCAGTTAGATAAGACGGAGGGAGAGGCTGACCTAGCGCAAGAGCGGCTGACAGCGTTACTTATATGCAGTCGAAAAATACACTCCGCTACTTCTGAAGAGAAAGTAGCAGAAGCACTCGCAACTGCAGCAAGTGCAGGAACGGCTTTTGAAAATATTGCAGTTGTGCAACCTAAATCCGGGGGGAGAGTGAAAATACTCGCGTCAAAAGGGCAAATTGCACTTGAAGGCACACCTAAATTAAGCGGTTCACTATTGAATGCAGCACTAGAAGGAGAATCAGTTCGGTACCAGAAAGCAGAAGTTGTTGACGATCAAGCACAAAGTATTATGCAGTACTCCATCGAAGAAGCGGTCTGTATTCCAATTCTTTTAGGAACTGCGGTTGTTGGGTGTATATATATAGATAATCGTGAAGGCCAACTTCGTGGGCAAGGAATGAACGAAGATATCGAGTTTTGCAAAGCACTTGCTGAAATCGCTTCCCTAGCAATTTCAAATTTAAAACGAATGGACATCGAGCGCAGGCATTCCCAGGAGCGAAGCAGTTTATTACTCGGTACAGTTGCGGCATTGGTTTCAGCAATTGACGCAAAAGACACATATACTTGTGGTCACTCTGAACGTGTCGCTTGGCTTTCAAAAGAACTTGCAAGAAAATTAGAACTTGACGAGACAAGCATTGAGCAGGTACATATCTGTGGTTTGGTACATGACATTGGAAAAATTGGAATTCCAGAAGCCATTCTTCGTAAAGCGGGAAAATTGACTGACGAAGAATTCGATTTAATTAAAACGCATCCAGTTCTTGGGGAATCGATTTTAAAAGATGTTTCGCAGTTACATCCGGTTCTCCCTGGTGTCCGTTCGCATCATGAACGATGGGATGGAATGGGGTATCCTGACAGGACTTCATGCGCCGATACACCTTTGTACGGAAGAATTCTTGGAATTGCAGATGCATTTGATGCGATGTGTTCATCTAGAGCGTACAGGGAAAAATTAGATCGCGGCGAAGTTCTCGATGAGATAGTTGCATGCTCTGGAAAGCAATTCGACCCAGATCTCGTGAAGTTATTTTTGCTAATTGATTTTATTCATTACGATGTAATGATTGATTTTCATATTTCGCAATCTTCAACTTTCAGTTAATTAATTGAAGTTTGCAAAGCAAGTGAACAAAAGAGTTTTATTCCAGTGCGTATTGCGTCATCGTTAAAATCAAAAGTTGGTTGGTGCAAGGCAGGCATATTGGATTGACCGTGCGGAAGTAGCCCGAGCGCGAAAAAGCAAGATGGAACTTCTTGGCAGTAATAGGAAAAATCTTCGCCACCCATAACTGGTTTTTCGAATACTTCAATTTTATTCGATTCAATTGTTTTGCTTGCAATATCGAAAAATTGGTCAACTGCTTTTTGATCATTCCGCGTGACTGGATATCCGTCGCGCAAATCAATAGTCGCAGTGCAACCGTGAGCTACTGCAATTCCGGTGACTATATCAGTAAACCGTTCTTTTCCCATAATTCCTGTTTCTTTTTCTAAGTACCGCATTGTTCCAACAAGTTTCACTTCTTCAGGAATGACGTTGTGAGCAGTGCCACCATTGAATTGTGTAATCGAGACAACCAAAGAATCTAGCGGGTCGGTGTTTCTCGAAACAAGTTGTTGTACTGCAGTAACAACTTGTGCTGCACATACGATTGGATCTTTGCAGTAATGTGGAAATGCAGCGTGACCGCCAACGCCTCGAATCGTAACGGAAATGCCTACATCTGCAGCAAGCATTGGCCCTGGCTTAGTTGCAACGTGGTGTAATGCAAGTTGTGGCCAACCGTGTAATCCAAACATCATGCCCACTTCAGGTCCAAGGAGTTTCCCTGTAAGACAGCCATCTAGAACCATTTGTTCGCCACCGCCGCCACCTTCTTCTGCGGGTTGAAATACAAACGTAACGGGGTTTGGGAGTGCGTTTTCTTTAGCGATACACGAAAGGACTTTGGCTGCGCCTAATAGGATAGTTGTATGCCCATCATGTCCACACGCGTGCATGCAACCTTCGTGCACAGATTTCCAATCAAATGTATTTTCTTCAACGATAGGAAGAGCGTCAATATCTGCGCGTAATCCAATTGCTTTATTTCCCTTGCCTGCAATGTGCGCGAGGACGCCAGTGCCTTTGGCTAAGCCAGACTTAAACGGCACATCTATTTCTTCAAGGAAATCTTGAATGACTTTGCTTGTTCGGTTTTCTTTGTAACCGAGTTCTGGATGTGCGTGTATGTCGTGTCGTAATGTTATGAGTTCATCGAGAATCGCATCAATATGTTTATCGATTGTAGTATTGCAAGTATTATTTACACTCATATTTTTAACGCAGAGAGACCACGTTCCTTTCGTTGTTCATTTAACCAAACAAAGGCCGCGGGCTCATGTGTAATAATTTTTAGTAATTGTGTTGAAGAAATTTGCGATGTATCAGCGGCGATACGCATATCGAATTCTGAAGCAAATGCAATATCGAGCGCTTCGGCAAGTATGCAAGGGTAATCGCGATGTTTAGGATTTATAGCGAGTTGATTGCCAGATCGTCTTTCTTCCCACAAAGGGGTTGATACGAATTGTTCAAGAGAGATGTTCCTTCGTAAGCGAATTGCAAGAGCTCGGCGTAATCTGCTTATTGACACCTTGCGATTTTCACTTTGGCGTCTGCGTTCGCTTGCTTCTCCAGAAATATCTGTCGGCATGTGCGTTGCAGTGCAGGCAGTTGCCTTGCGATTGCGGTGTTGACCTCCGGGTCCACTGCTTCTTCCGAAATCAAAAATGACATCCTTCAGAAGTGTTTCGTCATCTAACATTGCTGGATGATCGCCTTCAATAATTCGATGCCCTATTTGTTCAAAAGCAGAAAGTGGGGGAAGAAAATCGTTGGGGCGGGCAGTTTTTTTGTTCTTGTGCATTTTCATGGGTTCTTAAGA
>JABIWU010000052.1 GCA_018701395.1 Phycisphaerae bacterium
GAAGAAACACGTCCTCTTTTAATAGATAGTTTGCTTGCAGTAGAAACATTGTTACCAACGATTAACGAAGATCTAGGCATCCTTCATCCAATCTCAATTGACGCACGCATTCTGTTGGCAAGTTGCCTCATGCAAGTAATGCGTATAGATGAATCGGTCCCTATTCTTGAACAAGCCTATGAAGATGCATCAAAGATTTATGGGCCGAATCACTACAAAACTGCAGAAGCTGCAGGCGCGCTTGGTTCTTTCTATTTTTATAGCGGTATTTCTGAATCTGAGAATTTACTTCGCGAAGCGATCAAGATTTATACTGAAGTGCTTGGTACAAAACATCCAAGCGGTATTAATTTTAGATCAACACTAGGGCAATTGCTTGTAAGCCAAAATAGGTTTGATGAAGCTGAAACTATTTTGCAACAGAATATGCAGGACTTGCCAGAAGGCCCTTCCTTTGCAAGAACGCAGACAATTGGTTCGTTGGCGTATGCCCTGATGATGCAAGGAAAATTTGAAGAAGGCGAGCCGCTCTGGCAAGTAACAGTTGATGAGCTCATCACAGCAAAAGCTGGCGAATCATCACAAGGTGTAGATGGAATGAGATTTATTAAAGCACAAGCGTATATTTTGAATTCTCATCCTAACGCTGATGAAGTCGCAGATGAATTTATATTGCAACATATCAAATTGCATGGATCAAATGTTATACAACTTTGTTCCTGGACGTATGTTCTTGGCCAATCATATTTTCAAACAGATAGACCCGAACGTGGATTGGAGTTTATCAATAGTATATTCAACATTATTCGTTCTGATTCAGATTCAACTGATGACGAGTTATTTTCCTTAGATAGATTTGAATCACACGTGGCACTGCTTTGTATCGAATCGAATAAGTACGCTGAAGCATTAGAGATTTTGGAACGAATTACACCCAGCGTTCGTGAAAAATTAGGCGAAACACATGAGAAAGTTATTGAATTGCAAGTATTGCTTGATGACGTAATTTCTAAGCTTGCGGAAGAGAATGTGTCTCCTTGAGCACACCCCTACTCATTTCGACTTGGTCATTTTCACTACCGATTATTGAAGTTGAATTTCCAAAGCTAGCGGCGGCAGGAACAGCGCTCGATGTTGTTGAACGTTGCGCTCGAGTTGCAGAACTTGACGAGTCGATCGACTCCGTTGGCTTTGGCGGGCTGCCAGATCGTGAGGGCCGCTGTACCTTCGATGCGGCAGTGATGACATCGCCACCTGAAAGTGGAGCGGTATGTGGAATTGAACGCCATCGCCACCCAGTTTCAGTTGCTCGATTAGTGATGGAACAAACAGAGCACTCGATGTTGGTCGGTTCACTCGCTGATGATTTCGCTGACGAGCATGGATTACCATCTCAAACAATACTTTCCGAGTCTGCAAAATTGAAATGGGAAGCGTGGAAACAAACAAATACGCCGCCTATACCACCCCCGCTGCTAGATGATGGCACTGGCGAGCTCTTTGGAAGTCACGATACGATCGGAACCCTTGCAATTGACGCAGGTGGAGCAATGGCGGGCTCATGCAGTTCGAGCGGGATGGCATGGAAGGTACCGGGGCGAGTTGGCGATTCGCCGATCATTGGTCATGGTTTGTACGTGGACCCACTTCGTGGCGCTGCAACGGGAACCGGACATGGCGAGCTCATTAGCGGTATCTGCGGTTCATTTCTCATTGTAGAGCTCATGGGACGCGGCGCATCCCCCGAAGATGCAATTCACGATACGCTTGCTCGGCTCGCAGAGTGTTGGCCGTTAAAGAAAGAGCACCAAGTAGCGTTTGTTGCGATAACACCAGAAGGCAAGTATGCCGCTGGTTCCCTTCGCCCCGGTTTCAAATATGCAGTGTGTGATGTAAACCAGCAAGTAGTTCTAGACCCTACAGTCGTTCTACACAGTTAAGTATTCTTAAGTAAAGTGCGCATTTATTCTGGTGAATCTATCGCGATGGAGTTAGGCGACTTTGGTGAATAGTTGGAGTGGCGGTACCTTGCAGAGTTTAAGTACATCTTGGACAGCGTCAGAACCAACGATATACACAGAGGTATCGTGTTCTTGCGCTCTGCGGATGATTGCTACAAGACAGGCGGCGAGTTTGGTATCTGCATAGAAAACATTCGTAAGATTGAGCCATATTGCTAGTGGCTTAGATTCGAGTTCTTCAAGTGCAAGTTGCCAAAAGGCACGGATAGTTTCAATCGTTCGTAAATCGCCTCCAACAAGAATGGCTTTTGTTGGTTCACTTTGCCCCTGTATAATATAAGAGTAAGGCATTTTGGGTTGGGCTCCGCCCATAGTTGAAAAAGCTATCACGTCACGACCTCCAAGTGCGTTGTTGCGGTTTACGAGATAACCACTTGGTCCGAGAATCCTTTCAATATTTATGAGAAAGTATTAAAAAACCGGATTGCTTATGCAATCCGGTTTTAAATGTTTAAAAAAGAATTTCGCTAGTCTTGTACAGTAGGGTATATCGATAGGGATGATGGACGGTCAAGTAAAAGAATGTGGTTAATATCATCATGCATAGAACGATGGTTCACATTTTTTGTAACGGCAATACTCGCTAATCGTTCTGCTTCAGTATCTGCAAGGCCTTGTTGAGATGGGGTTAATGATAAAAGGATTGCTTTGCTCGAATAACGTAAATCAAGATATGCAGTGTCTAGATTTGATGTTACTGAATCTATTAGGCTTAGGGTTTCTGGATTATATTTGCCAAAAAAATTGTAATATTGACCCTGGCGTTCTTTATGAAGCTGTATGTGTAGATTTTCTAGTTGAACCCTGTTTATCTCTGGCAATTCCGTAATTTGCCAAGCGGTATTTCTAAGAGAAAGCCAATTGTCAGGTAAATAGGTGGGGTCACCAAGTCTTGATGTCTTTGTACAACTTGTACTACTAATCAAAGTTGCGATACATAAGGTAAGAAATAAACAAGTCCTATTTAGTTGCATAAAAAATCACCTTTAGTTTCAGAAGCGATTTCAATATTTTGAAGCATGCCTCGTGTTCTTGGGCCTAGAGGAATGCTGTAGGAAGTTGAAGCAACCACTGTGTTGTAGTCAACATTAATTAACTGCAGGTTTAGATACACCTTGTCAATTGATACGGAGTACGTAGTGACTAGAACTGCTCCAGTATTGAAGTCTACTGCTAAATCCTGAATATCTCTAGAAAGCAAGAACTCTCCTTGTTGAGGGATAATTGGAGTTGAACTTTGCCTTAGAGTCAATTTTACTAAATCATTTTGCCAGTGTTGAACTAAGGCCGTTGCAAACAACTCTCCATGTAATCTTCCGAAATTAGTTGTTTCTGAGTAATCATTCAAATTGACTGTAGTTGAATACAAGACTGTTCGGTCTGAATTAAATACTTCCATTTGCCCAGCAGGTGGATGAGCAGTTGCAAGAAGGTGGCTAATAGCGTTATAAGAACTTTTTTCATAGTTAGCATCTACAATTGGGCACATTGTGGGTGAAGGATCAAGTTCCATAATGTGATCTTGTGCATCACGATCGTTGTTAACTTTCCAGTTAGCTGCACCTTGCTTGCCTTGTTCCCAGTGGTCCGCCATATGGTGATTCCATCCTTCGCAACCGAAAAATGAGACGCTAAAGATTGCTATTCCAATACCTATCAAAAACTTATTCATATCTAAATCCTGTTTATTCTATATAGTTAAATTGTTATTATTCGGAGTCTACTGTTGTGAATCGTCGCCCTGGTAGTAGGTGCCTATCTTTGTCTATTTCGATTGTGTGGGCACGTGTTACAACTTCATCTTCTCGATTCCACGCACGCTCTTCATCTTGCCTACTAATTGTGATACCACGGCTTTCATCTTCAAATTGAATACGGCGTGTACGGTCTAATTCTGCACGCTCCAATGAAAGTGTGTAGAGAGTTTCATATTTCTCCCTGAAATCCTCAGCAATTGAATAAAACTCATCAGCAGGTATAGAGCAAAGCATCCAACATTTATATTCGTGCCAGCCGGTTCTGTTTTCATAATAAAGTTCGTCTTCTGTTAAATATGCAGCAAGCGAAGGCATTAAGGAATCTACATTGATATTAACTATGTTTAAGTCTCTGTTAATTGTAATATTTGCTGCATTCAGATGATCTGGGGTTCGATTTAATTGAGTTACTGCATGAACAATAGTTGCACAGCCAGAGCACTTAGCAACTGAGGAATGGCAGTCTGTGCAAACATAAGCATTCTGGGAAACAGAAGTAACGTTTGTGGAATTGCAGGTGCCACCAGAATGAGTACAAGTGTCATTGCAGACAATAACGGCAGTTCTGTAAACTGGAACCATGGTTCCGCAATCTGCACATGTGCCAGAATCAATATTATTTGCAATTAAGTTGCTAGAATTTCCAACATTACGTGGTGCAAGTCTTTGTCGAATTTGATCATAGACATCATCACGTGCCATGCTTACAGCTTCTCGTTCAGAACGCCAGCCGTTAAAGTAGGTTGGATAATAATATCTTTCCTCTGGTCCGTAACGACTATCACGTACATATCCCTGGTAGCCAAACCATCGAGGGTCATCGCTTCTGCCTACAAAGTAGATACGATCATCGCTACTTGGAATAATACCCTTTACCCAGTCTGGAGCATCTGCTGCAAATAATGGAGTTGGATTAAGCGCAGGTCCGTGTACGCGATATGTTTTTGTGCAACCGAACGAAATTAATAGAAGAGTCGATAAAGTTGCAAATGTTGTTACGGTTTTAAAATTCATAATTCGTCCTAATAAGTTTCTTAACAGTTCATAAAATGGTTAGCACATGAGAAATCTTTAACATAAAAGTAAAGATATTTTGGGTTTAGTATAGGGAAACTGGTCAATGAGTGTGCTTGTTTGATATTAAAATTGGTTCTAAATTCAAGTAAATATATAAGGCACAGGATACTTATTGATATGCTTGTGCACATGGAACAAGATATGACAATACGTGAATTTCAAGAATTAATCAAAAACCGCTATTTTGCGACGGATTCCGAACGTGGAATTGCAAAAACTTTTCTTTGGCTTTCTGAGGAATTTGGCGAATTGGCACACGCATTGGGTAAATTTGAACGAGGGGACCCAGATATTGAGAATCTGAACGAGGAATTCGCAGATGTCCTTGCATGGCTTGTTACCTTAGCAAATATTACTGAAATTGATCTCACGCAAGCAATTCAAAACAAATACATAAAAGACGGTGGTCCAAAAGGCACAAAATGAGCAGAATTGACACCATATTCAAAAATGGGCATAAAGCAATTATCCCATTTATAGTTGCTGGTGATCCTTCGATTGAAATTACTGAAGCGACTATTCTCTCTTTGGACAAAGCGGGAGCAGATATTATTGAAATTGGCATTCCCTTCAGCGACCCAATTGCTGATGGTCCAGTTATTGCTGCATCCATGCACCGCGCACTTACAAATGGAGTCACGTCTTCTGATGCAATTGCTGCCGTTTCACGAATTAGAGATACAGTGTCCGCTGGAATTGTTGCAATGGTAAGCCACTCAATTGTACGTAAAAATGGTTCTAAAGCCTATATCGACCAACTCGTTGAAGCTGGTTTTGACGGTATTATCATTCCTGATATTGATTCGTCGGAAGCAGAAGAATTAAGTGCGTATTGCTTAACACTCGATTTCTCTTTTACGATGCTAATCGCTCCAACTACTCCAAAGGAACGAATTCAACAATTGGCTAATGTATCTTTTGGATTCCTTTATGTTCTTGCACGAACTGGCTTGACTGGCGAGCACGCAGATTTGCCAGATTTGACTTCCCGGATTGCTGAAATACGAGATGTAACTTCTTTACCATTAGCAGTGGGCTTTGGTATTTCTAATTCTGAACACGTTTCTACTGTGCAAAAAATCGCCGATGCAGCCATCGTCGGTTCTGCTTTAGTTCGAACAATGCAGGAAGCGGACGATCCTGTTACCGCTGCAGGTCAGTTTGTTTTGGGAATTACTCCAAAAGACCTTGCTTGAATTGTTACTTGAATAGATACTATAATA
>JABIWU010000053.1 GCA_018701395.1 Phycisphaerae bacterium
ATGGTTTTTTGGATTGAATGCAAACATAAAAACAGGCATTTCTGGTCCAATTATGGGTTTGTTGAATAAAAAACAACTCAAACATCCCTCCGAACACCACAGATAACCCTTTATATGGGGAATGTGTGGTGTTTCAAATACGTTAGTGGTAACTCAGTAGAAGCATTAGCGCAAGCGCTTGGATGTGTAGTTGTATTGAAGAGCAGTACTACTCACATTTCAAATGGCGTGGAAACAATACAAGACGATAGCGGCAGCGTTGTACTTGCTACAGGTGGAAGCGGGGATGTTCTGTCTGGAATTATTGCTGGCTTGCTATCTCAGTTTGGCGTGCATTGTGTTGAACATCTTCTCCAAGCCGCAGTGCTGGGTGTTCGAGTTCACGCGCTATCTGGTGAATTGTTTGCAAGTGAGTTTGGTAACTCTGGAATGCTCGCAACGGATTTACTGGACCGTATTCCGAAAGCGATTTCGACACTAAAAAAGGTGTCTGTCACTCGGTGACACCCAACTAGATCATCGGGGTACACTACGCATATGAGCTCAACAAAAGTATCGGAGATGACAGGGCAGGGGTTTGTGCACGGTGTGTACTCTCTTGTTAATCCACAAATTGGCACAACGAGAAACGGAGAGCCGTTTCTAAAGTGTTTGTTGCGTGATGCAACTGGCGAAGCAATCGGACGGCTCTGGCGTTTTGATCCAGCAACTATGCAGGACATTACTGCAACTGGTTTTGTTCGCATCGAGGGGTCCCAAGAAATGTATCAGGAAAAACTCCAGATAAAAATTGGAGAAATATGGTCACACGAGCCAAGTTCAGACGAGTTAACAGACTTATTGCCAAGCACTCGAAAAAACATTGATGAAATGTTTGCTGAAGTTACTCATTTAATTTCAACTCTTGAACATCCAGCAGCGAAGGCACTTGGCGCAGCGTATCTTGATGATGCCGACATGATGCGGGACTTTCGCGTCGCTCCAGCTGCGATGCAAATTCATCACGCATGGATTGGTGGGTTGCTTGAGCACACGTTACAACTAATGAAACTTGCAGATGCGATGCTCCCAAATTATCCTCGATTGAATCGTGACATTATTTTGATTTCGCTTTTTATTCATGACATGGGAAAAATTGAAGAACTTCGTTGGGATAGAGGTTTCGAATACACCAGAGAAGGAAATCTAATTGGCCATATTGCTCGAGGTGCTATGTGGCTAGAGGGCAAAGCGAAAATTGCAGAAGAAAGTGTAGGCGAACCGCTGCCCGATGGTTTCTTGACGGTTATGCAACACATAGTGTTAAGCCATCATGGATTGCTTGAACATGGTGCTGCAAAATTACCTTCAACACCAGAAGCGATTTTTGTTTCCCAACTTGATAATCTAGATGCCCACACCCAAACGGCACTTGATTGTGCAAGGCCCTGGATTCAAACTGCGGTAGGCGATGAAGCATTTACGGAACGACTTTGGTCCTTAAATACAAGGTTGTTCCGTAGAGACCCGCTCAAGACCTCTTAACCGACAAGACGCATTTTTTAAGTGGTTTTTGGAACATTTCCCCTTGTGTTGTGGATGTTTTACCATATCCTTGAACTATCAATGAGGCATTGGCATTTCGCCAATTAAATTTTTCATTACTAGGAGATTATTATGTTTAGCGCATTTTTGCTCGCTTCCATTTACACGGCAACACCTTATACAAATCAAGATAGACTTCCATTGGAATTAATTCCAGTTCGAGTTGTTGATTCTATTGATTACGCCAAAATGTTTGAAGGCGATATTGACCGCGAAAAAAATGGAATGCCTTTGCGTTTCGCACAACCGACTGAAGTTTCTATTACTCCTGCAACGCATGGTATTTGGGAACGACTTCAAGATAATAAAATGCGTTGGACGTTCAGCGTATTTTGTGACAATGCACTTTCAATGAATCTTGGATTCGCTAATTACAACATGCCAGAATCTGGTTCAATGTTAATTATGGACGAAACATCTGAAATGCAAATTCGTCCATTTACTTCAGATGACAATAAAGACCACGGTCAATTATGGACACCAATTATTCCTTCAAACCAAGCGGTGATTGAAATAATTGTTGATAAAGCAGACAAGCATTTCGTTTCAAAATCGATTGAACTTACAGCGATTAATGCGGGCTATCGAGGCTTTAAAAAACTCGAAGGCCGAGGATCATCAGGCGCTTGTAACATCGATGTTGTTTGTTCACAGGGCGATTCTTGGTGGGATGAAATTCCATCAGTTGGAGTGTATACACTCGGTGGCTGGTGGACTTGTACCGGCGCAATGATCAATAACACAGCAGAAGATTTTAAGCCGTACTTTTTAACTGCCAATCACTGTGGAGTTACAAGTAGTTCAGATGCTTCGATCGTTGTGTACTGGAACTATCAAAATAGTTACTGCCGTGTTCCTGACAGTGGCGATAGTGGTGGTAATGGCAATGGTAATCTTAGTCAATTTACATCTGGTTCGACTATGCGTGCAACGCGTTCGTACACAGACTTTACGTTGACAGAACTTTCCTCATCGCCGAATGCATCATGGGGTATTACATTCTCAGGTTGGTCAAGGTCATCATCGACAAGTGGAGTTGGTGCAGGAATTCATCATCCTTCAACTGCAGAAAAAAGAATCTCATTTCCAGATTATTCATCAGCAAGCGGTGAATATTGGAATGTAAACTGGAATCAAGGAACAACTGAGCCAGGATCTTCAGGCTCGCCACTTTATGATTCAAATCACCGCATTGTTGGTCAATTATGTTGTGGATCAGCGGCATGCGGCAACGACTCAAATGATTACTACGGTCGTTCAATTAGTCTATCGTGGACAGGTTCAGCTTCTAGTAGTTTAAGTTCATGGTTAGATCCTACAGGTTCAAACGCTCCATACCTTGACACATACAACCCAGCCTCCGCACCAGTTGGCGCATGCTGTATTCCTGCAGCAGGAACATGTATTGATTTCAGCCAAGCAGTTTGTATTTCAGGTGGTGGAATTTACCAAGGCGATAATTCTGAATGTGCAACTACCGATTGCCAACTGTATGTCGGTGCATGCTGTATTGAAGCAACCCAGGCGTGTGTCGCAGTTTCAGAAATAACTTGCAACGCAGGTGGTGGTATTTACCAAGGCAACGACACTGCATGTGCAGACATTGATTGTTTCGCACCCGCTTGCCCATCAGATATTAATGGCGACAACACTACAGATGTAAGTGATATTCTCGCGTTAGTTGCTGCTTGGGGTAGTAATGATGTCAATGCAGATGTTAATGGAGATGGGGTTATAAATGTTTCGGACTTGTTAATCATGATAGAAGCATGGGGTCCATGCTGATTAAATTTTTCAGTTGCCTATGTTTGCCTATCAGGATCCATTTAGGATGTTTTGTATAGCACGGCATTGTTGGGCAGATGTAGATGATTTAGACAAAATTGGGCAATAAAGGCAGTAATTCTCTAATTAGTCACTTATTTCAGTAAATTAATTGCAACCCAGTTAAGATAGTTCCACGAATAGCGTATTAGAGATATAGGCGAAGTCTATTATTGCGTGTGTACGTAGTAATTGCCTCGTTTTCAAACATCACAGGAGACTAGGAGTCATGTTATTAACCCCAATTTTACTCGCTGCAATATGTACGGCGGGACCAGTTCTGTCGCCAACCGCTAACACTAGTTTGCCACTTGAATTGGTTCCTGTTGTAACAGTTCAAAATTTGCATTATGCAACGCTGTTTGCACAAGATGAGCAAAGAGAAATGACAGGTCAAGCGCCTGCTTTTGCAGTTCCAACAACAACCTCAATCACGCCAGCTACAAAGGGTATTTGGGAAAGTTTAGGCAACGACAAACTGCGTTGGACTTTGAGAGTCTCTTGTAAAAATGCAGTTTCAATGAACCTTGGCTTTGGCAGATACAACATGCCTTCAAGTGGTTCTTTGACAATGTACGATGCGTCGGGCGATTTCCGCGTTCGACCATTTACAGCAGATGACAATAAAGCACACGGCCAACTTTGGACACCTGTTATTCCAGGCAACGAAGCAGTGATTGAAATCATTGTAGACAATGATCAAAAAGCGTTTGTCGTAAAAGGTATTGAATTAACTTCAATAAACTCAGGCTACCGATGGGTTCGTGATGCATCTAGCCGTGGTTCTTCTGAATCATGTAATGTGGATGTTGTTTGTCCTGAAGGTAACGCATGGCAAAATGAAATTCCATCCGTTGCTGTGTATACATTGAACGGGTATCTAACTTGTTCTGGTGTAATGATGAACAACACTGCCCAAAACCAAACACCATTTTTCCTTACTGCAAATCACTGCGGTGTTACATCAAGTAGTGACTCAACTATAGTTGTGTACTGGAATCATGAAAACAGTTATTGCCGTGTTCCTGGCAGTGCTGATAGTGGAGGTAATGGCGACGGCAACTTTAATCAATTTACTTCTGGCTCAACAATGCGAGCAACAAGAGCGTACAGTGACTTTACTCTGACTGAACTATCAAGTGCACCAAATGCTGCGTGGGGTATTACATTCTCAGGTTGGTCGCGATCTAGTTCAACAACTATTGGCTCTGGTATTCACCATCCAGAAGCAGCTGAAAAACGAATTTCATTCCCAGACACCGTGCAGCCATCGGGTGAATATTGGGATGTCAACTGGGGTCTTGGTCGAACAGCACCTGGTTCATCAGGCTCACCACTTTACGATAGTAATCACCGAGTTATTGGACAACTCTGCTGTGGTTCATCGTATTGTCCAAACGACTTAAACGACTACTACGGTCGTTCATTAAATCTTTCATGGTCTGGTGGCGCTAGTAGCAGTCTCGGTTCATGGCTTGATCCTGCTGGCTCGAATGCACAGACACTCGATACGTTAGTTCCTGGCGGCGGCGGTGATCCATCCGGCGCTTGTTGTGTTGGAACAAGTTGTACCTACGGTACAGCTGCTGCATGTTCAACTATTGGCGGAACATACCAAGGCGATTTTGTTTCATGTACTTCCTACCCTTGCGGTGGAGCGCCAACCGGTGCTTGCTGTGTTGCAGAGAATTGCACAGTTGAAACGCAATCGGCTTGCGGAACAGCAGGCGGTTCTTATCTAGGCGATGGTTCTGCATGTAGTGCAGGCGCTTGTGACAACGGTGGATGCCAAGTTGGCTACTCACCCGACTGCGCAGGAACATGTTTCGAAGATGCGGTCTACACAGACTGGATTGGCGATGGTTATTGCGATGATGGCGCATACATCCCTGCAGATTACGGCTACGGCGGTCCTGCAGGCGTTGCGATTTTCTTAAATTGTACACAATTTAATTGTGACAACGATGACTGTACTGGCTGTGATGGTGGCGGCGACCCAACAGGTACCTGTTGTGTTGGTTCTTCCTGTACTGAAGTAACTCTAGTTGCATGTACTGCTTCTGGTGGCGAATGGGGCGGTGCTAATACACTTTGTGCCGATGATACTTGTGGAATGACTACAAGTTGCCCAGCAGACTTAAACGGCGATGGTGCTGTAAACGTTAGCGATGTGCTTGCGATGGTTGGTGTTTGGGGAACGAACGATCCTGTAGCAGATGTTGATGGCGACGGCACTGTTGGTGTATCTGACTTGTTGTTGATTATTGAAGCTTGGGGCCCATGTCCAGCAGGCGATCCAACAGGCGCATGTTGTGTTGGTACGAATTGCTTCATTGAAACACAAGCAAACTGTACGGCACTTGGCGGCACCTATAACGGTAATGGCAGTGCATGTTCTGCAAATACATGTGCGCCAACTGCAACTGGTGCTTGCTGTGTTGGAACAACTTGTTCGATAGTGACGCAAGTGAGTTGTCTGGCTTCAGGAGGCACCTATAACGGTGACAACTCAAGTTGTGCGAGTAACCCATGCGGCGGCGGTGGCTGCCCAGCAGGTGAAATTGAAGATTGCAATGGCAACTGTTGCCCAGATACTTGGGTTGCGGATGGATATTGTGATGATGGTACCTACGAATGGAATGGTATTGCAATTTTCTTAAATTGTGATCAATTCGCTTGCGACGGTGGCGACTGTACAGATTGCGGTGGTGGCGAAGGTTGCCCAGCAGGTTGGACAGCTGACTGCGTTGGTACGTGCTTCCCAGATTATGTTTACACAGGTTGGGTTGGCGATGGGTATTGCGACGATGGTGCATACATTCCAGCAGACTTTGGTTGCACAGAATGCCCAGCAGGAGAACCAATTTGGCTCAACTGCGCAGATTTTAGCTGCGACGGTGGCGACTGTACTTGCCCGTAATCGGCGTTAAAATAGTTTGAATAGAAGGACCCCGCTCATGCGGGGTCCTTTTTCTTTTAAACGAATGTTTTGGTATAAATTTGATTGTGCACTACAATACGGAAATGCGAATATTAATAGGAATTCCGGTATATAACGAAGCGAAGTACATTAACTCAGTTCTAAGTGAAGTTTGCAAATATGCAAGCGACATCTTGATCGTTGACGATGGCTCAAATGATTTAACTCCCGCTCTTTTGGCTGGCCATAAGGTGGAGGTAATACGCCACTCTGAAAATCGTGGCTATGGCAGATCGCTTCAGGATATGTTTCGATGGGCAGCGGTTGACAATTTTGATTGGCTCATCACAATGGATTGCGACGAGCAGCATGAGCCGGCGTCCATTCCGGAGTTTATCAATCGAATTTCTTGCGATGATTCAGACATCATTTCAGGCAGTAGATATTTGGAATTGCATCCCGAAAATGACTTGCCTCCAAAAGAACGCCAAGCGATTAATCGGCAAGTTACGGATGAATTGAGAGATGCTTTGGGCATTTCTCTCACCGACGCGTTTTGTGGCTTTAAAGCATACCGAGTGTCAACATTAGACGCATTTAACTTCGATGTAAATGGCTATGCATTTCCAATTCAATTCTGGGTGCAAGCAGCAGCTCGCCAATTAAGAATTAGTGAAATTCCTGTGCGAATGATTTATAACGATCCAAACCGCACTTTTGGCGGTCAACTTGATGACCCAGTAAAACGATTGGATCATTACCGCGCAGTGCTCTGTAATGAAATAAGAAAAAATGAAGTTGCATTACCAAATGCAAGAGAACAGGCGCCTTGCTAGCAAACCCAGTTATCTCTGATTGGACTTCATTGGTCGCTTCGCCAAGCGGGGTATTGTTTGGAAAACCATTAACTGCCTGGAGAGAGTCTGCAAGAAAACAATTGGGGCTATCCGAAAAACCGCATATTGTTGTTGGACATCAGCCTGAATTTTTTCACCCAGGAATTCTCGCAAAATTTATTGCAGGGAGCCATATTGCAAAGGAAGTGAACGGTACGCTTGTCCATCTTGTCGTTGACCACCACTTTGGCGTAAGCGGAACAATTGAAATTCCAAACCAAGAAGGGCGGTATGTAACTTCGAGCACTGTAGAAATTGCGCCGCTTATTACTGGCGTTGCGATGAAAGACCAACCACGCGTTATTGCTGGCACGAACGATGCATTTTCAACTGCTTTGAATCAAGCTGAAGGCAGTAATGCCGCAATGCAATTTGCAAACGCAACAAACAGCATGATGTCTCATTGGGCGAAGGTTGGTGCAACAATTTCGGGAACATCTTTATTAGAAAGCGATCTTGGAAAGGCAATAGTTGAAGAAATGCAAAGCAATCCTGCTGCATGTATAGATGCATATAACAACGCTATTGATTTGCATTCTTCATCCACAGTTGCAAAATTGGATACAAATGAACTCCCTCTCTGGCAAGGAAAAACGAATGAAGTTTGTTCTGGCATTTTTACAGATTTGCGGCCTCGTGCTTTGTTGCTGACCTTGTTGGCTCGTCTTCTTGTTGGCGATTTATTTGTACATGGAACTGGCGGAGCGTCATATGATGTTGTTATGGAACAGTGGGCAAGCGACTGGCTTTCGATTGTTCCGTGCGCCATGACTACTGTTACAGCAACTGTCCGTTTGCCATTGCATGCTCAATCAATAGACGATGCTCGTCGCATGTTTTTTTCGCCACCAAAATCTTTAGTTGAGGCAATTGAAAACGCGCCGTATGGTTCTGCCGAAAAGAAATTGCAATTTCTCGCGCTGCAAAAGTGGCTTGCTCAACATAGCCAAAAGCCAGACATTGCATCATTGAAAAAAGCACAGCAAATCGCTCGCAAACGAGATTGGGCTTTCCCTTTGTATTCTGATGCACAGTTAGCGCAACTCAAACATGAAATTATAAATTAAGCGGTGCCCAAATTTTACTTAACTGGTCTTTTGTTGAACCAGTGATAACGGCATTGTTCTGTATAGTTTGCCGAATCAAGTGCCCACTATTGTCAAAAGTAGAGTTGGCACTTTTCATGCCTTCACCAAATTGGGTGGTGAGGGTTTTAGTTTCATTGAAATGCACAACGACAGAATCAATGCGAGTTAAAATAGTTTGTTTTTCGATGTTGTCATAGCACCACCATCTATAGGTAGTGTCAGACGTAACATTTGAAATGAGAAGCCCAGAAATCCAAGTGAGTGCTCTTGGAAGCCATGGATTTATAATCTCAGATTCAAAGGGTGATTCCATTAGGTTCGTTGTTAAATCTTGAGTTACAACAAGTAACTTTGATTTTGGCGCACCAAGCTGCGGTCGGTTCCGGAAGCCAGTTTCGCTAATGGTTGCATTGATTTTATCCACCCACCTTGTTGTTTTACTTGACCAGCGTTCGTCTTGCCCATCCCAACTCATCCAGTACTTCGCATCTGTATCGCTGACTACCCTAGTTTCCAAGTTTGGCACTAGTCTTGATTGGAAGGTTACGACGATTCCAGTTGGCGGTTCATTCTTTGTGCTATTTGTGTTCTCAATTTCTTGCATAGAACCAAGCGCGACCGCAATGTATGCGTATCCAATATCTCGTAATGATCCATCCTGCTCAATTGCTTGAATTCGCCTCCATTCTTCAAACCCATCAAAAGGTCGTAACGATTCTTCATTTAATGTGCTCAAGAGTGCAGAAGCAGCATCGAGGCTCTGCATCTTATTGCGCAGTAATACCACTGGATCCACCGGAATAATGGATTGTAAGATGCGAACAATTTGTTCTTGGCCGTATTTCCAACCCTCAAGATTTGTAACCACTGTGGCCATAATCATTTGCTGACCTGGCGCAAGTATGGCGAGGCGACCAATAATGGACTGTTCAACCTGTTTGCTGTGGTGTAAGACATGCCACCAGCCCTTTTGAGCTCCAATGGTCATTTCCATCTGGGCGAGGGCCACAGTGCCGTCTGGGGATTCAACGCTCTTCACTGCATCAAGAATGAACTGTTTAGGAGTAATCCCTTTTTTTGTAGGTCGCTTTTCGATGCGTAAGTTCCAGTTAACACTAGAGTTACCGCTAGAAATGATGCAAAATGGAGGGTGGGTACTCGTGCCGACGATTTCCGTTTGAGCCGGTAGATCCATTTGGAATCCAACAATCCCATTTTGGTAAGGCGCGCTTATAAGGAGGCTAGCGAGAGAGAAGAATATGGTGTTCAACATGCGGGCACTGTAGCAGAGGTAGGCAAAATGAAAAAGTCGTTTCTTGGAGGGTTAGACATTGACAAGGCACCCCTTAAGAGGATAGAATCCTCGATTCACCCTCTTGCGGAGCAAGTTTGGGTGTGGAAGAATTGGCTCGCACGTCGCAAGTCCATAGAGAAATTAGTTTGAGGAACACACCTGTAATGCAGATTATTCGGATCAGAATGGAAGCGTACGACCACCAAGCACTGGATGCTTCGGCGAAGGAAATTGTCGATCACGCAAAGCGCACAGGTGCTCGAGTTGCTGGACCAGTACCACTGCCAACACGGCGTGAAATTTACACTGTGAACCGTTCAACTTTCGTGAACAAAAAATCACGTGAACAATTCGAAATTAGAACACACAAAAGAATCATTGACATTTCAGAGCCAAACCCACAAACAATTGAAGCGTTGAATCGCCTCGTTGTTCCTGCAGGTGTCTTTGTAAAAATTAAAACGTAGCCACAGAAGTACATTCTGTTTTAGTAAACACTCCGGTCAAGTCAACAAACAAAGAGACCCCTGACCAAAACCCTTGCGTCTTAGGACAACAACAATGTCGAAAACATTAATTGGAAGAAAAGTTGGAATGTCAAGGTATTTCCTTGAAGACGGCACAAACATACCTGTCACAATCGTTCAGGTTGGACCGTGCGTTGTCACACAAATTAAGACTGAAGAGGGTGAGGGTTACAATGCAATCCAACTTGGGTATGAAGATGTTCGACCAGGTCGTTCAACCATGCCAATCATCGGCCATGATGCAAAAGCAAGTACAGATCCAAAACGTTTTCACCGCGAAGCACGCGTAGAAGAACTTGGTGATCTTGAACTAGGACAATCAATTGATGTTTCAACTTTTGAAGATGTCATGTTTGTAGATGTTGTTGCAACGAGTAAAGGCAAGGGTTTTGCGGGCGGCATGAAACGGCACAATTTTAAAGGCCTCGAAGCATCGCACGGTGTAAAGCGTGCGC
The DNA here is from genome assembly GCA_018701395.1 of Phycisphaerae bacterium. GTDB lineage: Bacteria > Planctomycetota > Phycisphaerae > Phycisphaerales > SM1A02. Next base: position 10,589 of record JABIWU010000053.1, read on the forward strand.
ATCGTCGTCCTGGTTCAATTAACGGGCACGCAACAAACCTAGGCACTGGCCCAAAACCTAAAAAGGGTAAACGGATGCCAGGTCACATGGGTAACAGACAAATTACATGTCGTAGTTTGCCAGTAATTAGTATTGATAGTGAAAAAAACTTGTTGATGTTGAAGGGTACAGTTCCTGGACCAAACACCGGCATGATTCTTGTTAGAGAAGCGAAACGATTAAATAGGAAAAAAACTACAGCAGCCAGTAAATAATTTATTGGTAGATTTTCAAGGCTCAATTTGAGAACCAGTTAATCGCGACAAACCGTAACAGTACGCCGAGTCAAGCTCTACCGAGTGACCACCGGATTCTCAACTCAGACCAAAAGAAGAATCCCGACCACATCGGAGCGCAAGGCAAACAAAGACGAAAACGTCACAGGTGAAATAAATATGATTGAACTTCCAATATATAACAAAAAAGGCAAGCAAGTCGATACCTTAAATATCGATGAAGCGATGCTCGGATCCGAGGTCCGTCCTACTCTGCTTAAGCAGGCGTACGTGATGTTTCACTCCAATCGCCGCCAAGGCTCAGCTCGAACCAAGAGCCGTGGAATGGTTGAAGGATCAACCCGAAAAATTTACAAACAAAAAGGTACAGGCAACGCTCGAATGGGCCAAGTCCGCTCCAACATCCGTAAGGGTGGTGGTGTTACTTTTGCGAAAACTCGTACACACGAGCATTTCCGTAAAGACATGCCTAAAAAGATGCGTCAGCTCGCAAACCGCAATGCGCTATTAGCGAAACTGGTTGATGGCGAAGTGAAGTGCATCGTAGATCTTGATTTTGCAAAACCAAAGACTACTGACTTCAAAGCAATCCTAGACGCTGTTGGTATCGACAGAAGTTGCCTCGTTGCAGTTGATAGCGAAAACCGAAACGCAGCTGTTTCTGCTCGTAACATCGAGCACGTTGACACAATCCGAGTGGACCAACTCAATGTGTTTGAATTACTTAATCACAGATACCTTGTCGTTGATAAAGCATCGATGGAAGCATTTTTAGATGGTTCTGCTTGGAAGAAAGAAGAGGAGGCAGCCTGATGGAAGTCACAACAATTATTAGAAAACCTCTTGTAACTGAAAAGTCAACATTTGGCGTTGGGGCAAATAACCGCTACGTCTTTGAAGTTGACAAACGTGCTGACAAGGGTCAAATTAAACGCGCTGTTGAAGAACTCTACAGTGTTCGCGTTCTGTCCGTAGCTACTCAGGTTCGTAAGGGCCGAATGAAACGCAACAAAATGGGTTGGTTCAGGGTTGGTAATCAAAAACGCGCTGTCGTGAAACTTCATATGGAGGATCGCATCGAACTCTTCTAAGAGTTAGCGAAAGAAACCTATGGCTATTAGAGTTTATAAACCAACTACACCAGGTCGTCGAAATGCTTCCGTGAACCTTCACGTTGAAGTAACAAAGAAAACACCTGAAAAGTCATTACTTGCACCAATCAAAAAGAATGGTGGTCGTAATAACCAAGGCAAGATTACTGTCCAAGGTCGCGGCGGTGGTCACAAACGTCGTTACAGAAAAATTGACTTCCGCCGTCTGAAAGACGATATGGTCGCAACTGTAATCGGCATCGAATACGATCCAAATCGAAGTTGTCATATTGCTTTAGTGCAATATGAAGACGGAACAAAACGATATGTTTTGGCTCCCCGCAACCTCACTGATGGCGACACTATTAAAAGTTCAAACAGTGCGATTGAACCAAAGGCTGGCAATTGCATGCCTTTGAAGTTTATTCCAACTGGTTTGACTGTACATAACATTGAGTTTGAACCAGGCAAAGGCGGCGCTCTATGCCGTTCTGCTGGAGCGGCCGCAAGGTTGAGTAACCGCGAGGGTCGTTGGGCAACAATTGTGTTGCCTTCAGGTGAAATTAGACAAGTTTCCGTTGAGTGCCGCGCAACAGTCGGTCAACTCGGAAACACAGATCACCAAAATGTCAAACTCGGTAAAGCTGGGCGAAATCGATGGCTTGGTCGTCGGCCTAAAGTTCGCGGCATGGCAATGAGTCACCACGATCACCCGCTTGGTGGTGGCGAAGGTCGTTCCAAAGGTGGACGTACTCCTGCTAGTGCTTCGGGCACGAAGTCTAAGGGTGGTCGCACAAGGGTTCGTGGTAAATGGACGGATGCTCGTATCCTCCGTCGTCGTAAGAGTAAACGTTACGGGCAACTTAAGCTCTGATTTAGGAAGAAGATATGTCAAGATCACTAAAAAAAGGTCCATTTGTCAACGAAAAACTTTACCGCAAGGTAGAAGCGATGGGATCTTCATCGAAAAAGGAACCAATCAAAACATGGTCGCGTGCCTGCACAATCGTGCCAGAGTTTGTCGGTTTCACTTTCGCAGTTCATAACGGACGCCAATTCATGGATGTACTCGTTACAGAAGATATGGTTGGCCATAAACTTGGCGAGTTTTCACACACTCGATTGTTCCGAGGTCATACCAACAAGAAGGAAGGCATCCAAGCGTAACGCTTGAAAGTTTTTACTTATGACATACAAAGCAACACATAAATATGCTCGAATCTCGCCTCGAAAGGCGCGGCTAGTTGCCGATTTGATTCGTGGCAAAAGAATTGACGATGCTCTTGCGCAATTAGAATTTTCTAAGAAGCGTAGTGCATGGTATTTCAAGGCAGTATTGAATAGTGCAATCGCTAATGCGGAAGAACAAAACGCAGACGTTTCGACTCTTTATGTTTCGGAATCACGCGTTGATGAAGGCTCCGTCATTAAGCGCTGGCGACCAAAAGATCGCGGTCGTGCGCATCCGATTCACAAACCGACTAGCCACCTCATCATCTCTGTTGGAGAGAGGAAATAATGGGACAAAAAGTTCATCCATTTGGATTTAGAGTTGGTATTACCGAAGGACATAAGTCACGTTGGTATGCACCAAAAGCACTCTTTGCAGAGTTACTTGTTGAAGATTATCGCATTCGCGAATTCGTCGACAAGCGTCTCAATCGCACGCCACCATTTGCGGCTGTGTCAGATATCTTGATTGAACGTACTCGTGAAGAGCTAATAGTAATTGTTAAGACAGCACGACCAGGCCTCGTTGTAGGTCCAAAAGGTGCTGAAATAGACAAACTTGTTGTAGACCTTCAAGCAATGACTGGCCGTAAGGCACAAGTTAAAATCTTGGAAGTCATGAACCCAGACACTGACGCACGTCTTGTAGCCGAAGCAGTTGGCGAACAGATGCGTAAGCGCGGCAACTTCCGCCGCATGCTCAAACAACGTGCTGAATCAGCAATGCAGCATGGTGCAAAAGGAATTCGTATTCAAATCTCAGGTCGCCTCGGCGGTGCTGAAATGGCGCGAAAGTTTATCGTTAGAGAGGGTTCCATTCCACTATCTACGTTGCAAGCCAACGTGGATTATGCGCTCGTACATACTGAAACAACGTATGGAATTATTGGCGTAAAGGTTTGGATTTACAAAGGTATGTATACCGACGCAGAAGAAGAACAAGTTGATTCACAAGCAGCAGGTGCTCGCGGTCGTGCTCGAGGTCGTCGTTAAGTTTTAGAAGTTGCCCAGCATGGGCGCCCATTATGGGTTTTTAAGGAGATCGTCCGATGCCACGGATGCCAAAACGAATTAAGTTCCGCAAACAGATGCGTGGAAAAATGAAAGGCAATGCCACACGAGGTAATTACGTGGCATTTGGCGACTACGGTTTGCAATCGCTTGGAACACATTGGGTTTCTGCAAGGCAAATCGAATCGGGCCGTATTGCTGCGCAGCACTATTTACGCCGTCAGGGCAAAATTGTCATCCGCGTTTTTCCAGACAAGCCAATCTCAAAGAAACCACTTGAAACTCGAATGGGTAAAGGTAAGGCAGATACAGATTTCTGGGCAGCACGCGTTAAGCCAGGAACAATCCTTTATGAAATAAGTGGTGTTCCAGAAGAGATGGCAAAAGAAGCATTTGCTCGGATAGCGCACAAGATGCCGGTACGTTGCCGGTTTGTAGGACGGAGACTTTCTGTTTAACGCAGTAGCGTGTAACAGAGAAGGAATGAAGACATGAAAGCAAAAGCGGTTCACAAACTAGGTAATGAAGAACTCACAATCGAAGTGGATACCCTTCGAAAGAAACTCTTCGAACTCAAAACACAAGGCGTAACTGAGAAGATTCAAAATACTTCGCAGTACGGCAAACTTCGTAAGGACATCGCACGATTGCTCACCGAGCAAACAATGCGTAACAAGGCGTAAACTATGAGTCATTTAAAAGAAATAATAATTCCCGAAAATGCATCTCGCAAAGTAGGCATCGTTACATCCGATGCTCGCGACCAAAGTTGCAAAGTGGAGATTCAATTTTCAGTTAAACACGAAAAATATGGCAAGTACATTCGTCGCCGCACGCTCATTCAAGCACACGATGCAAACAATGAAGTAAAGCTTGGCGACAAAGTAGAAATCGCAGAATGTAGACCAATTTCAAAGACAAAATCATGGGTTGTAACCCGTGTTGTTAAGGCATCGCTCAGGTAAAACACCTGTCGAAGGAATAGAACAATGCTCCAAAAAGAATCAAGATTAGAAGTTGCTGACAACAGCGGCGCAAAAGAGGTGCTAGTAATTAGTGTCCTTGGTGGATCAACCGCTCGCGGTAAATATACACGGCGAACAGCTGGCGTTGGTGATCGCATCGTTTGTGCTGTGAAAAAGGCATTGCCTAATTCACAAGTCAAATCAGGCGACATAATCAGAGCTGTTGTCGTTCGTACAAAGTACCCAACTCGTCGTAAAGACGGTTCTTACGTTCGATTTGATTCAAACGCTTGCGTTTTAATCAATGAAGATTTGAACCCAACTGGCACACGCATTTTTGGTGCGGTCGCGCGTGAGTTGCGTGAAAAGAACTACATGAAAATTGTATCACTCGCATCGGAGGTGGTGTAATGCCTAGGCATATAAGAACAGGTGACACGGTAATGGTTACTGCAGGCAACGATAAGGGTGCCGTCGGTGAAATTCTTCGTGTACTCATTAAAAAAGATCGTGTTGTTGTGAAAGGTGTGAATGTTCGTTCAAAGAACATTAAGCCATCGCAAACAAATCCAAACGGCGGCGTCATCAAGCAGGAAATGCCTATTCACATGAGCAACGTAAGCCCAGTTGTTGAAGGCAAGCCAGCACGATTACGCTTCGAAACTCAGAAGGACGGCGCGAAAGTTCGTATTGGCGTAGTTCGAGACAACAGTGGAAAAAAAATCGAGAAAGTCATCAGCTCAGTTCACTCCGCCGATGCACGTTCAACAGGAAAGTAAGTCATGACAGCTACTATTGACAAACCAAGATTAGAGACCCTCTACTCCGACGAAGTAAAGGCGAGCATCATCAAGGAATTCAACCTTGCTAATGTTTCACTTGCACCAAAATTGGCGAAAATCACAGTAAATATTGGGATTGGTAGATTTCTTGACAATCAGAAATTAAAGCCTGAAATTAAAGAAACTGTTATCTCGACTCTAACTCAAATCACTGGCCAAAAACCAATTATGATTTTGGCAAAAAAATCAGTTGCAAACTTTAAAGTCCGCGAAGGTGCACCTTCTGCATTTATGGTCACAATGCGTGGCGAAAAAATGTGGTATTTCCTAGATCGTTTGATTTCACTTGCGATCCCACGGATTAAAGACTTTAGAGGGTTAAAGGACACCTCATTTGACCAAGCGGGTAATTACTCTTTTGGTGTAACTGAGCAAGCAGTTTGGCCAGAAATTAACATGGCAGAAGTCCACTTTACACACGGAATGAACATAAACCTCGTATTTGAAAATTCAACACCAGAATTGAGCAAAGCTGTTTTGACTCAACTTGGTATGCCGTTTGTGCGGGATGAGGAATAAGGAAAGAACATGGCAAGTAAACGCGTATTTGAACAAATGAAACGAGAACCTAAGTTCTCTACCCGCAAGAAAAACAGATGCCAAATCACAGGTCGTGGTCGTGGTGTCTATCGCAAATTCGGCATTAGCCGAATCATGCTTCGCCAATTGGCTTTGGAAGGCAAGATCCCCGGAATGCGTAAGGCAAGTTGGTAAATAGAGAAGTTTCACATCGCTCTACTAACGTAGTTGCCATGTATTTGGAGTATTAGAAATGTCACAACAAGACCTAACATCAGACATGCTTACACGCATTCGAAATGCAGTGCGAAATCACGCGCCGGATGTCTCATGTCTAAACAATAAACTTAACAGAGGTATTGCCCAAGTCCTTAAAGATGAAGGTTATATTGAAAGTTTCGATGTCATTGATGATGGCCGTCAAGGCCGACTCGACGTTCATCTACGGTATGGTGAACGTGGAGAACAAGTGATTAACACAATCAAGCGAGAGTCAAAACCTGGCTGTCGAGTGTATCGAAGTGTAGACGATCTTCCAACACCACTTGGTGGGCTTGGAATCGCAATCGTTTCAACTAGTAGTGGAATTATGAGCGACCGTCGCTGCCGACAAGAAAAAGTTGGTGGTGAGGTTGTAGCAACCGTCGCGTAAGGCGCGAAGAGGACGAACTATGTCACGTATCGGAAAACAATCCATCACAATTCCTTCAGGCGTTGAAGTAAAACTAAACGCTAATGATCGATCAATCAATGTAAAAGGGCCTAAAGGCAATTTGTCATTTGGTTGGCGTTCAGAAGTGAGTGTGAAACATAACGATGAAGATAAGCAAATCTGCTGTGCAATCGCAGATGGCACGGAAGAAACTAGAGTTGCACGCGCGTTGTGGGGAACCACTCGAAGTTGTATCAACAATATGGTTGAAGGTGTTTCAAAAGGATTCACCAAGAAGTTGAAAATCGTCGGTGTTGGTTGGAATGCAAAAGCGCAAGGGCAAACAATTGTTCTTAGTATTGGCTTCTGCCACACAGTGGATATTGTTGCGCCAGATGGTGTTACTTTTGAAATTGAAAAAGGCACTGCAGTTACAATTACAGGCGCGGATAAACAAGCAGTCGGCCAGTTCGCTGCGGTTATTCGTTCTAAGCGTGAGCCAGAGCCATACAACGGCAAAGGCATCATGTACCACGACGAAATTATTATCCGTAAAGCAGGGAAAGCATTTGGCGTTTAAGTAGCCAAAGGAGATTAACATGAACCGCATTACAGCAAGAATTAAACGATACACACGGCGCAAACGAAGCGTTCGGAAGAACATCTTCGGCGTGCCGACTAAACCCAGACTATCACTTACCCGTACTGGCAAGAACATGTACGCGCAACTAATTGATGACACATCTGGACGCACACTTTGCTCAGCTTCTACTATTGAAAAAGATGGAAAAATGGAAGTTGGCAGTAATTGTGATGCAGCAAAAACAATCGGCGTTCGCCTTGCAGAAAAAGCGAAATCAGTAGGCATCGAATCGGTTGCGTTTGACCGTAACGGTTACAAATTTCACGGTCGAGTAAAAGCACTCGCTGAAGGTGCTCGAGAAGGCGGACTTAAGTTCTGAGGAACGGACAAGATCTATGGACAAGAATAAGAACAAGAATAAGAAATACGAAGAAGATAAAAGTGGCATCGACTCAAATACAGTTGGTGTTTACAGAACTGCAGCTACCGTAAAAGGTGGACGTCGGTTTAGTTTCTCCGCAATGATTGTGTGTGGTGACCGTAAGGGTCGCGTTGGACTTGGTTATGGAAAAGCAAACCAAGTTCCAAATGCAATTGAAAAAGCGCAAAAGAAAGCTAAACGAGAAATGCGTGAGTTCCCACTAACAGGAACAACAATTCCGCACGAAGTTACAGGCCGTTTTGGTGCTTGTAGTGTTCGGCTTGTTCCAGCATCACCTGGTACAGGCGTTATTGCAGGCGCAGCTGTTCGTGCAGTACTTGACCTTCTTGGAGTACAAGATTGTCTTTCAAAAGCATACGGTTCAACAAATAATAAAAATCTTACGAAGGCAGTCATCGATGGTCTTCGACAACTTCGTTCACGAGAGACAGTCGAACGACTTCGTAAAGTAACTATTGATAAAACACACACAGAAACATCCCACGAAAAAACACCAGTTGCAGTGGATGTGTCTAGAAATGAAGAAAACATTAGCGAGGAAGTGACTGCATAAGTCCTTCCTTAATTTGGAGATTAACCACCAATGATGATTCATGACATTACAGAGCAAGTAGGCAAGTACAAAGTTCGCAAACGAATTGGTCGAGGCCACGGTAGTGGTTCGGGCAAGACAAGTGGTCGTGGCCATAAAGGCGCGAAGTCACGCTCTGGCTACTCAAGACGCCCAGCATTTGAGGGTGGACAAATGCAATACTTCAGGCGCATTCCTAAGCGTGGTTTTACAAACGCAGACTTCAAAACTGTTTATCACATTGTGAACCTAGCTTCACTTGAAGCACGCTTTAAAAAAGGCGCGACAGTTGATGCAGCCGCATTAGTAGAAGCGGGTTTAATTCGAAACTTCAAGAACCCTGTAAAAATTCTAGGCCAAGGCGATCTTACAATCGCATTGAATATTGCAGCGGATAAGTTTTCTACATCAGCATTGAAGAAAATCGAAGCCGCGGGCGGTAGCGCCACCGTAATTGAAAAGAAAAAATGGGTTCGTGATCGTTCAGTTATGCCAAAGAAAAAGGCAGCAGCACAAGCCGAAGCGGACAAGGGTTCAGACGAATAAGGTTTTTACTGTATGTTTCAAGCAATCATAAACATCTTTAAGATTTCTGAACTTCGCAATCGCGTATTCTTTACGTTTGCGATGATTGCGATCTATCGCATTGGTTTTTGGATTCCACTTGCAGGCGTAAACCAACAACAAATGGTCGAAGCGGCCGCAAAAGCAACTGAAGACTCAAGTGGATGGGGCAAGTTCCTCGATTACGCGTCGATTTTCTCTGGTGGTTCTTTCTCTCAATCAACAATATTTGGTTTAGGCATTATGCCTTACATTACTGCGTCAATTATCTTCCAATTATTGCAATCGGTCATGCCGAAATTGCAAGAGTTGAAAAAAGAAGGCGCATCTGGGCAAGCGAAAATTACAGAGTGGACACGTTACGCAACGGTTGCAATGTGTTTTATTCAAGCAATGATGTGGCTCAAATTTATTGCTGCGCAGGGATTGATTCGACCAGAATTTTTAAACCCTGGTGGCTTGCTAATTTTCTACATTGCGGGCGTGACAGTGCTTACTGCTGGTAGCGTCTTTTTGATGTGGCTTGGTGAGCAAATTGACAAATATGGCATTGGTAACGGTGTTTCCCTCATTCTGACCGCGGGAATTGTGGCACGTATGCCTCAAGCACTTGAATGGGTATGGGATAACTTTAGCACTTCGCAACAATCAACAAGCGGGCAGGTGGGCATTTTAGGCGTTGGCTTCTTGGTAGGTGCGTTTATCTTTGTTGTAGCGGGCGCAATCCTAATTACCGTTGCGCAGCGTCGGATTCCAATTCAACAAGCAAAACACACGCGCGGGCGTAAAACCTATGGGGGTGGTCGCCATTACTTGCCACTCCGTGTAAATCACGCAGGCGTTATGCCAATCATTTTTGCAAGTTCACTTTTGATATTCCCCTCAGCATTCTTTGGGTACCTCCAATCGGCAGCTTCTGCTTCGCCGGATCCATCAAGCTGGTGGGTTGCAACGACAACGTTTATGAATGCAAACTTTCAAATGGGTGAATACCCATATATAGTTTTAGAGATTATATTGATTTACTTTTTCAGTTATTTCTGGACAACAATTGTGTTTAGTCCAGAAGACATGGCAAGGCAATTGCGCGATAACGGCAGTTTCATACCTGGATTGCGACCTGGCCCACGAACCGCCGAATATTTAGAAACAGTTGTTGAACGCATCACATATGTGGGTGCAGGATTCTTGGCAGTCATTGCAGTTATCCCCTCAATCGTTTCAAAAGAAATGCAAATCCCATTTTTCGTTTCAAGTTTCTTGGGAGGAACGGGTTTGTTAATTGTTGTGAGTGTTGGTCTTGACTTGATTCAACGAATCGAAGCAAACCTACTCATGCGTAATTACAAAGGATTTCATGATGCGCCAGTACGCAGTCGTTCTGGTGGATCCTCAAGGAGGCCCAGCAGTGCATAAGTGGTACATATATGGTTAAAGAAGAAAAAATATCTCTAGACGCTGAAGTAGTAGAAGCTTTACCTGATGCAAGGTTCAAAGTAAAACTAGAAAATGGACACGAGATACTAGCGTACATCAGCGGCAAAATGCGACGATTCTATATCCGGATTTTGCCCGGTGACAAAGTAACAGTAGAGATTAGCCAGTACGACATGACTAAGGGAAGAATTACATACAGACACTAATTCCTTCATAAATGAAGAGGAAAGAACTATGAAAGTAAAAAGCAGTATTAAACGAAGAACTAAAGATTGCCAAATCGTCATACGAAAAGGCAAACGTTACGTTATCAACAAGAAGAACCCACGATTGAAAGCTCGACAGGGCTAACCAGAAAAATCCCGGATAGCCCCCGAGATTGGAGAACAAATATGCCACGTATTGCAGGTGTAGACATCCCAGAAAACAAAAAGGTGCGATATTCGCTCCGATATATCTATGGTATTGGTCCAAAGATTGCGGACGATATTTTAGAAGAGTCTAAAATCGATCCTGATACAAAAGCTCGTGATCTAACAGATGACGAAGTTGGTCGAATTGCTGCTTACCTAGATTCAAACTTGATTGTCGAAGGTACTCTTCGTCGTCAAGTGCAACAAAACATTCAGCGACTGCGTGACATTCGGTCTTACCGAGGCGAACGTCACCGCAAGGGCTTGCCAACTCGAGGTCAACGAACTCGATGTAATGCGCGGACTCGTAAAGGTCGTAAGAAAACTGTTGCAGGTAAAAAGGGCGTTAAAGGTTAAGACGGCAATGTTGCACGTTGCAACATTGCTCGCAAGGTTCCTCTGGATTGCATCCAGAGATTTAGGAATCGCATGAGCGAAAAAGGATAGAGAATTATGGCTAAGAAAAAATTACGTAAAAATATTGGCAAGGCAATTGTCCATGTCAAAGCAACATTCAACAACACGATTGTCACTATGACCGACTTGAGTGGCGAGACCCTTTGTTGGGACTCCGCTGGCACCGTCGGTTTTAAAGGCGCTCGTAAAGCGACACCATTTGCTGCAGCACGAGCTGCAGAAAAAGTAGCAGTAAAAGGTCGCCGTATGGGTGTAACGGAAGTTGAAATTCGAGTTAAAGGTCCAGGTAGTGGTCGCGACTCAGCGATTACAGCACTTGAGCAAAATGGTTTGCGAATTACTGCAGTAGAAGACCATACAGGTGTGCCACATAACGGTTGTCGTCCTAAAAAACAACGCCGTGTTTAAGTAAGTATTTTGTCGCCCCTTAGAGATGGGCGTGATGGGTTTTGACAGCCATCGCGATCCGATTCTAAGTAAGCGTTTATTGGCTAGAAGCCACTGTCAAAAGAGGATAGAACAATGATGCACGTACGATGGCGAGGATTAGAACTCCCCGCAAGTGTAATTTTAGAAGAACGGTCAGCAACGGACACATTTGGCCGATTTATAGTTGAGCCATTTGAAAGCGGTTTTGGTACGACGATTGGCAACTCTCTCCGTCGAATTTTGCTCAGCACAATTGAGGGCTCAGCAATTACATCCATTCGCGTTAAAGGTGCTGAACATGAATTCTGCACAATTGAAGGTGTCAAGCAAGACATGGTTGACATGGTGTTGAATGTAAAAGGTTTAGTAGTTGACGTAGATTCCGATGAACCCAAAGTTCTTCGTTTGTCAGCATCTGGCCCTGGCGAAGTTACAGCTGATTTAATTGAAGCAGATTCATCTGTAACAGTTTATAACCCAGATCATGTAATCGCAACTTTAACAGATAAAATTGATTTTGAAATGGAACTTACAATTGAACGCGGTCGTGGTTATGTGCCTGCTGCGGAACAATATGCAACTAAAGACGAACAGGTCATTGGCGATCTTCCAATTGATGCTTCATTTAGTCCAGTTCAACGTGTTCGTTACCGAGTTGAAAACACTCGAGTTGGCCAACAAACAAACTTTGACCGTTTAATTCTTGACATTTGGACTGATGGCACAATCAGTCCAGAAATGTGCCTAGTTGAATCAGCAAAGATTCTTCGTAAGCACCTTAACGCTTTCGTTCAGTTTGATTCACTTGGAACAAAAGTTGTAAGCGTTGAAGCCGCCGCTGCTGCCGCAGTTGATGAAGAATTAATTCGAAAGCTCAACATGCCAATTCTTGACTTAGACCTTACTGTTCGGTCCTCGAACTGTTTGGAACTAGCATCAATTGATCGAGTAGCACAATTGGTTTCCTTGAATGATCGCGAACTACTTCGCTTACGAAGTTTCGGACGCACATCTTTACGAGAAATCAAACGAAAACTCGATGACCTTAACTTGACTCTTGGAATGCAATTGCCTCCAGGCGTTGACGGAACAGTTGAACTTCCACCAATGGAAGAAGGCGACGATTTCTGTGACGATTCAGATGCAGATTTAGACTGCTGTGATGACGAAATGTGCAGTGAAGAAGTAGTAAATAATGATAACCCAGGAGACGAAGTCATCGGCTCCGCAGAGGGTAATGAGTAACCAAAGCGTTGTAGCGCTTTGCAAGGAGTACGACCATGCGACATAGAATTCATGGAAAACAATTATGTAGAGACAGCGAGCACCGCACTGCGATGCTTCGTAACCTCGCTGCTGGACTTTTTGAACACGGTCAAATTGAAACGACCTTGCCAAAAGCAAAGGCAGTGCAACCATTTGTAGAAAAAATCATTACTATCGCAAGGCGCGGTGGTTTTAATGCTCGCAAGCGCATTGAGCAAATGATTAATGACCGCAAGATTCATGTCTGGGTTGCAGATCCAAACGTTCCAGATTCAGCAAAGCAAAACGATCACTTTGATCTTCCAAGCGAAGATTCAATCGAATTTAACCGTTATGGTGAAGTTCGTAAAGCGCCTCGTCTGGTCCAACACATTTTGACAGTTGTTGCTCCTAAATTTGCTGATCGTGATGGCGGGTATACCAGAATCATCAAAATCGGCAAGCGTCGTCTTGGTGATGGAACAGACTTAGTCGTTTTGCAACTCGTTGGCGAAGAAGAAGGACCACAAATCGGTGGAAACGATTCACGTCGAAGAACGCAAAAGCAACGTCGTCGTGATTTCGCTGCAAAAGTTCTTGTTTCAACTGTACCTGAAGTTGAATCTGCGCCAGAAGCCAAATCTGCACCAGAAGCCGAAGTTGTGCCCGAGGCAGAAACGGCGCCAGATGTTGAAGCAACAGATGTAGAAGTTACAGAGGTTGAAGCAACAGAAGAATCGGCTCCTGAAACACCAGAAGCAACAACAGATGAAGCTGAAAAGACGGAAGAGTAACCTTTTCCTAGTATTTACTTTTAAACAGCCCCGAAATTATTCGGGGTTGTTTTTTTGTCGTTTTTTGGAAAGTCTCGCTGGGATTCTCTCAAGAGGGGGCTGTCCTAAAAAACTAGGTATCATGCTCAAATGCTTTCAAAGCTAGACAAACTACAAGATGATGCGATTGTTGAAATTGGCACGGTTGATTCCATCAATGGGCTGGAAACATGGCGAGTTACGTACCTTGGTTCAAAGGGTCGTCTCAAAGGTGTTATGCCGTTCATGAAGGACGTTCCAAAGGAAGAAAAACCCGAAGTCGGCAAACGACTGAACGAAGTGAAGAATGCGCTAGAGAGCGCGTTTGATACTCGAAAAGGCGAACTTTCTAGAAGCACTTCAACTCGACATCCAATGGATGTAACAGAGCCAGGCAAGGATGTTGCTCTTGGCCGTCGCCATATAATTACAAAGACAATTGACGGAATAACAGAAGTATTTAGCAAAATGGGTTTCTCTGTTGCGTATGGTCCCGAAGTTGAAGATGAGCACCACAACTTTAATGCTCTAAACATTCCATACGATCACCCCGCACGTGATCCAATTGACAACTTTTTTATGGGCAACGACCGAATGTTGCGCAGCCAGACATCGACGGTGCAAATTCGTGTCATGGAATCAACGCCACCGCCAATAAAAATTATTGCTGTTGGCCGAGTTTATCGACCAGACACACACGACGCGACACATTTCAGTATGTTCCATCAGTGCGAAGGATTACTTGTTGCACCAAAAGTTTCAATGGTCGATTTAAAAACAACACTATTTCAATTCGCAAAATCGTATTTTGGCGAAGAAGCGGAAGTTCGTTTCCGACCAAGTTTTTTCCCATTCACTGAACCATCAGCTGAAGTTGATATGAAGATGAAAATTAAAGGGAAGTGGCAGTGGGTAGAAATCGGTGGATGTGGTTTAGTAGACCCAAATGTTTTTGAACAACTAGGTTACGACAATGAAAAGTGGCAGGGTTTTGCGTTTGGTCTTGGCATCGAACGAGTAGCAATGCTTAAGTATGGCATCCAAGATATTAGATGGCTATTTGAAAACGATGCAAGGTTCTTACGTCAGTTTTGAATGAAAATGTTCAATATTCTCAGACGTGGCCAACTACCATCGGTGCTGTTTGCATTGTTGTAGGGGGGCTTTCCCTTTTTGGTGGATGCCTTGCATTTACAGGAATGACGGAAATTGAACAGCTCCACACCGCTATTCCGTTTGGTGAAGGCGAATTGTCTGAAGAGCTAGTAGCGCAACTTAAAGCAACCGAACCAGCAAAGTGGATAATGCATGTGATTACATTTGCAAATATACTTTTCTCGATTATTCTCGTCGGTGCGGGGATGGCATTGCTCCAACGGGGATTAAAAGCACGAAAAATACTACTACTCTGGTCATTTTTTTACACAATATTCTCTATCGCATCAGCTATTGCCATTTGGACCCCGCGAATGGAATTAGTTAGTCAGAACCAAGAGGTTAAGGGGATGTTTCTTGCTCAATTGGTTATTTCAACGCCGCTATACTTGGTCTTGCCAGTTTTTCTTATGATTTTCTTAAATCGGAAACGAACCAAAAACGAGACGGCTCTCTGGCGGTAACATACGACACATGCAATTTTTAGATGAACTTACTTGGCGTGGATTGCTCCACCAAACAACAGGCGGAGACGAATTGCAAGCACATCTTGCAAGTGGAAGTCGAATGGCCTATTGCGGGTTTGACCCAACCAAAGATGCATTAACTATCGGCAACTACATGCCAATAAAAATGCTTCGGCATTGGCAACTTGCTGGCCATAAACCAATCGTACTTATGGGTGGTGGTACAGGTTTGATTGGTGACCCATCTGGAAAAGATGCTGAACGCCAACTTTTGTCAAAAGAGCAAGTTGCAAAAAATATCGAAGGGCAACTTCGTTGCTTTTCGAAAGTGCTCGATTTTGAGGGCGAAAATGCGGCTGTTATTGTTAACAACGCAGACTGGTTGTGCGAACTTGGTTTTTTGGATGTACTTCGTGATGTTGGCAAATATTTTTCAGTGAACACGATGATTCAAAAAGATTCTGTAAAGGATCGATTGAATAATCGAGAGCAGGGTATTTCTTATACAGAGTTTAGTTACATGATTTTGCAAGCGTACGATTTTTTACATCTACGACGAAAAATGGATTGCACAATTCAAATTGCAGGAAGTGATCAGTACGGGAATATAGTTGCGGGCATCGATTTAATTAGAAGAGACATGTCCGCCTTGGCAGATGACGAGTTCCGTGGCGCTGGAATTACAAACCCACTTGTTACTGCAAGTGACGGAAGTAAAATTGGCAAGACGGAAAAAGGCGCAATTTGGTTGACCGCAGACCGCACGAGCCCGTACGCGTTTCATCAATATTGGCTGAATATTCCTGATGAAGACGCTGGCAAATTTTTACGTTGGTTTACTTTCTTAGATCAAGAAAGAATTGAATCTATTGAAAAAGAACATGCTGAAGCTCCTCATTTACGTGCAGCTCAAAAAGCATTAGCAGATGCGATGACAGATATTTTTCATGGCACTGAAAATGTGACCCGTTGTAACGAAGCAGCGAAAGCGTTATTTGGTGGCGACATTAAATCGCTTGACGCGATAATGCTTGGCGAGGTTTTTGCAGAAGTTCCTGCTGGAGAATTTTCAAAAGATTCTCTTGGCTCTGAAACAGCATCGCTTGTTGAATTGCTTCCTCAAATAGAGTTATGCAAAAGTAAACGTGAAGCGAGAGAGTTTTTAAAAAACGGCTCGGTGTCCATCAACGGCGAAAAAGTTTCTGGTGATGAAGCAGTTGATCGAGTATTAACGTGCGATGATCTTCTTCACGGAACAACTATTTTGCTTCGACGTGGGAAAAAAGCTTGGTTCGCAAGTCGCTGGTCATAAGCGGCCATAAACGACTCTTTGAAATTTAATTAGTTATTGGCGTTTCAGGTTGTTCTACTGGCTCAATTACAAGTTCGATTTCAAGTAACGCTGGGTCTTCAACGGTTGCGACGAGCTCATGTCCTGTTCCATCTTCCATAATTGCCATGAAAGTTGTTATGCGTTTCGTAGGAATACCCTGTTCCATGTCACCAGAACCGAGTCGAAGTATTGCGAAAACTTTGACGACACCTGATTCAATTCCTTCGATAATTCCCGCTTCCGCTTCTACCGTGACATTTGGAATCATTTTTCTTGGGAGAATCACGCTAAATGCTGCATAATCTTCTGCAGGTCCAGCAATTAAAACGCGTACTTGTGCAAGTTCTATTGTTTTGGTGCTGGACTGAATTTTGAAAGATACAAGAACTCTACTTGGTGTTGCTGTCACTCCAGCTGATTCAAGTTCTTCAGATAGTTGAATTACACCATCTCTTTTCCACGTTATTCCTGGCGGAAGTTGCCATAGTGTATTTTCGCTGACAACGGCCTGTACAGTAAGCGTTTCAGGTAACGACTTGCGTAGTTCTTTCGGAATATTTAGTTGGACAGTTGCTGGGTCAACGGCTCCAATCGTACCCGTTACATTTTGCAATGTTACTTCGACAGTTGCTTCAACCCACTCGACGGTATGAATAGCGAGCGGGAATTCTGACGAATGAGCGGTATCAATCATTACCCCAGTATCTTTAATAGCATCAAGCGAGGAAATTCTGTTTGAAATTTCTGTCAATGATAAAGTCTCGTCGATTCCGCCTAAGGTTAGATGCAATCCGTCTGCACAGGCTGATTTTGCAGCATCGACAGCTGATAGTGTCCCTGAAAAAGCAAGCGTCACTTCAGTTTTCTTTGGAGAAATAGTACTGGTTGATCCTTCGGGTGGCGACAGGTGTAAAGTTACAAGAACTTCCGAAGTGCGTTTCGTGTTGCCATCAGCCCAAAACCAAACAACGATAGTAAGGACGGTGATAAATAAAATCGCGAGTGTGTCGTCTTTTCTTTTCATTCGGCATGCTCCGCTGAAGTTGTTGTTGCATTGCTCGTTTTTTCAGTAGAAGTATGTTCGAGAGTGCTTGCCGCTATGGAAGGATTCAAGCGATTAGCAAGTTCAGATTCAACTTCATCGGGTTCGATGAACGTTAATTCGCCATGGTCTGCAAATGAGATTCGACCAGTTTGTTCGCTGATGATAATAATGAGAGCATCGCATCGCATTGACAAGCCAACCCCCGCTCTGTGCCTTGATCCAAGTTCGGCAGAAAGCATGGCAGATTCATCTGCTAAAGGAAATTGCACACTCGCTTTCATAACTCGGTCGCCATTAATAATAAGACCAAGGTCGTGTAACGGATTGTTTGGCCAGAAAATAGATTGAAGTAATGGGGAACTAACTTCTGCATCAAGATGTTGCCCGCCAACAACGTGGTCTTCAATTTTGTTTTCGCGCTCGATTGCAATGAGTCCTCCGAATTGATTTCTTCCCAAAAATGTAGAGGCATTTGCTATTGCAGAAATAGTTGTATTGCCAACCGAAGATATGTTTCTGAATCTCGCAAACAATCCGGATTGGCTTACTCGCACTGCTGCTTGCCGAAGTTCGGGTTGAAAAATAATAATTAAAAGTACAAATAAAACAGTTAGAAATTCTCCTGCAAAAAAGTCTAATCGTTCAAACCCCGCAATATTTTCTGGCACCATTTGAAGTAACCAGAGAGGCAAAAGCAGGACAATTAGCCCGCGAATGACGACGCCGCCACGCGTTCCTTGAAGAAATCGAAAGGCATAAAAGATAATAATCCAGATAATTGCTAACTCAATTACTATCTCTATAACGTTGTATCCATTAATATTCCAACTCATATACTCAAAGTATACGCTTATCCCGTAGGATTCTCATATATGGCACGATTTGGAAATACACAAGGCGTATCTCGACCGACAGGCGTGTGCGCATCAACCGGCGAACCTTTATCCCCACATGAACCCGCAATGGCAACATTATGCGACCGTGAGGAGGACGAGGGCTTCGATCGGCTCGATTACAGCATCAAAGCATGGGAGGATGGGAAGCGCCCAGAGCGGCTGTTCAGCCACTGGCGATACACCGTTCCAGATGGTGATAAAAAGAAAGAAATAGGCAT
Source organism: Phycisphaerae bacterium (assembly GCA_018701395.1). Lineage (GTDB taxonomy): Bacteria > Planctomycetota > Phycisphaerae > Phycisphaerales > SM1A02. The sequence continues at coordinate 29,201 of JABIWU010000053.1, forward strand.
TGACGATACCGTACTGGCTGATTTGTTTGAACGGCTAGCCGACGACGAACGACCCGCTCGCATCGCATTTAGATATATTTTGGCTTTGGTTTTGCTTCGAAAACGCAAACTGAAACTGGTTGGCCGTGAAAATACCGATGATGGCGAGATTTGGTTGCTTCAATGTAAAGGCGTAGAAGGGGAGCCAGTTCGAGTGAAAAACCCAGGAATTGGAGAAGAAGAAATACAAGATTTATCTGAACAATTAGGTGAAATTTTGCAAGGCGATTTCTAATGCGGCTCTTTTTTCTAATTATTCTCATTATTTCTGGTTGCTCGCAAAGGAGTATTCCTTCATCTTTAGAAAAGGATGTCACGCCAGAAATGGTTCGGGCAAATCAAATTGAACGAACCGCATCCTTTGATGCGCTCGTTGGAAGAGGCGTGGTGGAATTTCGTTGGGAAGATGACGACGGCAAGCATAAGGAACAAGGTGATTTGGACTTTTGGAAACACGGAGATTCAATATCATTACGAATTTCTAAACTTGGTGAATTACTCGTCTGGTTTGGCGGAGACAAAAACGAAAACTGGTTTTTTGATATGCTGGGTGATGAAACAACATTAACAATGAATAGCGATGGTGCAATGTTTTCTGACATCACGACAGCGTTAGTTTTACTCGGGCTCGCGCCATTGCCAAACGGCGAAATGAATGTATCCGCCGGTGTCATCACTTTAGCGGATGAAGAGGGAAGAGTCTGGACTGCAACTTTTGATAAAGTGACGCATCGCCCACTACAGATGTCAGTAGTTGAAGGCGAACATATTTCAAGTGCCCTGCATCGTTCAGGGATAAAAGTTGAAATCGAAAATTTGCATGCGTTAAACTGGCCTGCGTCAGGCGGGTTAATTGATTTTAAAGATAGCCGAGGTTCGACAGAAGTAAAAATTTCGTTTTCATCTTTATCTACAGTTGTTGCAGAAGAACCAATGGATCGTGTGTTAAATGTGTCGTACCTTCAAAAAGCATTAAAGCCATCACGAATTGAGTAGACAAACATGATAGAACTACTCCTAGCCTGTGTGCTCTCTTCATCTCCGTTAGCAATAACAGGCAACGAATCTGGCTTGTGGTTTATTGGTGATGTCGCACCAAATAAAAGCTCATTTACTGCAAGAGCAAAAGATTTAGATTTTGACTTGTGTCAACAATACGGCGAGAATGAATACGTTGTTGTTGTTCCGTTTACAAGGCGACCGTCTTTACTAGCTGTGGAAGAAAATAAGCTCTGGTTTGTTGATGCTTCATCAGGTGTTGGTCTTTACACTGTCAAACTCGCGAATGCAAACAGTGCAAGTACATCAAGAAATGCAATGTTGCGAATGCCTACGTTGCAATCGTTATATAAAACCACTGAAAAGCCAACTGGTTTACTCGTTTTGGAAGAAGAGCCAGTTTTGGTTTTTGATGCTTCGGGCGAAAACGCTACAACGCTCGTTCAATATAAAAACAAGGAGTGGACACCGCTTCCATCTATCAACGGCAGTGGGGCGAAAGTTACTCTTTTACGCAAGCAATTAATTGCTGCGGTTCCAATAGATGGCGGCGTTTCGCTCTGGTACTTTCAGGAGGGCAGTTGGCTTGGTGGAGATAAAATTGAAATAGATGGAGCACTTGCGGGACTCATTTGTAAAGATAATTGGCCGATTCTCATAACGAATACTGCAGATGAAGTAACAATGACGGGCATTCAACAGGGTGGCCCTGTTCATCTTGCAACGTTTCCTCTTCCAAAAGGAAGGTGGGGCGCTGTCCCGACTTCTAAGGGGATTACAGTTGTAGGAGTGCAAAGAAAAGGAATTTTTACGAGTTTTGATATTGGCTGGCCATCTGGCACAATTTCTGGACCAATTATTCTTAACGAACGAATCAAAAAAGATGATTCGCTTCTTTTTACTGTGCTGTTTCTTTCGATGGTCCTTGCTAGTTTGCTCTTAATTTCAAAAATCAGAAGACCAGTGCAAAAAAACTAATTTTATGGTGCTGAAAATGGGTTTTTGACGATATTATGCTGTGTAGTGCATGGATGCGCTACGGTTATGTCTGGTTTATGCAAACAGCATGAACACGGAGAGGATGATTCGTGAAAGACAGCTTAGTTACTTCAAAGAAATTCAGTTCAACGACAAACCGAACATTGCTAACCCTTGGATTTATCGGTTTTACTGTGGGCATTCTTTTATCGGTGCAATCAAATGATAATGCAGCACGTGTTGAGCATTCTCAAGAACTTCAAATCGAAGAAGCACAGAGCATGCCGATTGAAAAAGAAGGCGAAAGCGTTTGGTTGCAATTTCTACCAAAAACTTCAATTGAAAAACGAGACGCTGTCCGAGCAACCCGTCAAAATGAACTTGCTGAAATGATTTCTACATTTGCAGGCGTGAAGCATTCAACAGTTCTTTTGTCCGATGCGCAGCAGCCGGGTATTGGTCAGCCTCACATAGTAATGTCGGCGTGCGTGATGGTCGAGCCAGAAAATGGGGCACTCTCTTCGATTACATTGCTAGCTATTCGAACAATTGTTGCTGGCGCAACTTCTGGCTTGCTAGTGGAAAATGTACAAGTAATTAATTCTCAGGTGGGTGCAATCGTAACGGGCACTAATCGCGTTGCTTCAAGACAGAATAGAGCAAGCGCGGTAAGGAAGCGAATCGAAATGGCGCTTGGGTTAACGATGGCAACCGTTTCCGTAAAGATGCAAAGCGACAATGCAATCACAGAGTACATTCCTTGGATTGACGATGCTACGCCAATAGTTCGGGTGACACTTCCGAATTCATGGGTACAAAAACGTGCGAGTCAAGTTGGCACTGAAGAAATTGTACTGGCATCAGTTATTACTCTAGCAAAAGAAGCGGTGCCGACAGCAACAGTTTCAATCACGCTTGTCGAAGATGCAGTCATCGCTGCTCCACTGCTTGTAACAACAGAGTCATATGCAAAACAAATTGCTATAGGTATTGGCTTAGCAGCAGTTTTATTATCTGGTTTCGTGGCGGATAGGCGAAGAAGGCCACAAGAAATAACAATACTCAAAAATGCAGAATCGCCGGAAGTAGAAGCCCGCAAAATACTTGAACTGGAACATTCTCTAGCTCGCCATGCAATTGATGCTTTAGACGGCGTTCGCAAGGTAGAGGTGCTGCGAGCGATTATTAATTCAGAAGAACTCGCTGAAGATATGCCAGTTGTTGAAGTAAAACAGGGCGCACAACTTGAACTTACTAAATGTGGTTAAGTGGTTGCGAAACTTCCGCGAGTGATCATCAATTCTAATGTTTGTCCAACAATGTCAACTTCGCGTTGTGTCATTGTTGTGAAGAACGGCAATGCAATGGTTCGCTGAGAGATAGACTCAGCGACAGGGCAATTTGCTACTTCGGCATACTCAGAGAAAACAGGAAGGGTTGGAATTGATTGAAAGAAATCAGCGGCTCCAATTTCATGCCTATGTAATCCTTTGATTACCTCATCTCGATCATCTCTTGTAAAACGATCACTCAATCGAATTACATAGCCATCCCAACTCATTTGAATGCCCTCTTCAACTGTTGGGCATGAAATCTCTGCTACTCCACCAAGACGCCTTGTGTACCACAGCGCGACTTGGTCTCTTCGTTCCATGATTTCATCAAACCGAGTCATTTGAATTGCACCAACCGCAGCGTGTACCTCACTCAGGCGAAATCCATGCCCCATTGATTGCATGAGTTCATCAGTTCGGACTCGCTGTAGGTCATCAATGGACATTGTTGGCTCACTTACAAAGCCATGGTTTCTGCGAAGTATACATTGCTCAGCTAAACCATCGTCGTCTGTAACGATTACTCCACCGTCTACGCTAGTGATTTGCGATGTAGAGTGAAATGCAAAAATGGCTGTGCGACCAAACGTGCCAACTTGTCGGTTTCGTAGCATGCTCCCGATTGCTTGACCAGCATCTTCAATGAGTGGGATTTCTTGTTCTAGAGCAACTTTTGCAACGCCATCGATTCCTGCTGGATTGCCAAATGTGTGCGTCACAATAATGGCTTTTGTTTTGTCAGTAATCTTTTTTGCAAGATCGGTCTTGTCTAAATTCATAGTGCGAACATCGCAGTCAATAAAAATAGGGGTTGCACCAAGTTGAAGTATCGTGGATGCCGTTGCAGGAAATGCAAAAGAGGGGATGGCAACTTCGTCGCCTAGACCAACGCCGAATGCTTCTAGTGTGATATGCATTGCACTGTGAGAGGAATTGGTTGCGATGCCGAAATTGCATTCTGCATGCTTAGCAACAGCGGTTTCAAATCGTTTCGTCCACGACCCAAGGGCAAGTTGTTCGCCTAATAAAGCATCAGACGCTGCCCGTATTTCTCGGTCAGTAATGTCTGCACAACTCAGAGGTATATTCGATGCCATACTGATTAATTTGAGCTAACTGCTGCAAGAGCTTTGTCGGCTAGGCCCATACGTTTTAGGTAAAGCCATGCAGCTTGAGTTTCAAGAGCAGGACTCAGATGCCCGCCGCCTGCAGCAATAATGCCAAGATATTCTTGGTCTTTCTTTTGTAGAGGGGAAGATGTTCTAGCTACAAGGAGTAGGGTAAGTACATCTGCTTTGTTGACACCGATTCGACGAAGCTTTGCGGCTTGTTCGGTTGCGTCTTCATTTGCGAGTTGGAGCATTGCAAGTAATAGGAGCTCTTGTTGCTCACTGTCATCTTTTGCGTCTTCCAAAATTGCCCAAGCATTTTTAGGTGCGATTTCTATAAGTCGAATGAATGCGCGAAACGCAACCTCTTTGCGGCGCGGGTTTGCATCAGTTTCTATAATTGAAAGGGATTCGTAAAAAGGCAGTGATTGTTCGTTCGTTAAGACTCCTTTTGCGAGCCTAAATGCCCAGTCGATGGATGCTCGATGCCCTTGTTTAACAAGTGCAATGAG
>JABIWU010000054.1 GCA_018701395.1 Phycisphaerae bacterium
CGGCTTCTAACATAGAACGGTGCCTCGAAGAGTTAGGACAACACGCGGTTGCAAAAGATGTGCAGGCGTGGTTGAAAAAACAAAACATGGACTCGGTTGGGAAATTCGTACGTCAGGCTGATCGGGCTGCTGTTTCTCCAAAAAAACTGCCTAGTATTATTAGGTCTGTCGAAGCTTCGGTAGATACATCTGATAAGCTGGCTGTTCGGTATGCACTTTCTGTTGCGAGTGTTGAGTGTAAGAGAAAAGAAGAAAATACTAGCATTTCTGGGTTCAAACTCAACGCTCCTAGTATTGCCGCGTTTGATAAATTCGGTACTGGTGAAAATCGATATATATTCGTACTTCGCGACCCACGTGATATTTATGCCTCTCACAAAGCAAATGGTTTTGATCGAGATATTGAACATGTGTGCGGTGCGTGGAATCAATACCTTCAGAGATTTTTGGCGTTCGCAGAGAATTATCCAGAAAGAACCATGCTTGTTCGATACGAAGATGTGGTCCGACGCATAGACGAACATGTTGTATCAATTGGTAAATTTCTTGATCTTGAAGACCCTTCTCCAATGCGCAACTTTTTTGACTCAAAAGCAAGTGTCCATCGGGCGGGTCATACGAATTCTGAGTCGCTCGGGCAAGATATTTTTGATAAAAGCATTGGCAGATGGTCGTCTGATTTGAGCAAAGCAGAAGTCAACAAAATAGAGTCTTTGTGTTCACCCTTCATGAGAGCGAATGGGTATGTTCCGGTTAACGCAGATAACCTTGTAAAAATATCAAGTTTCACACAAGCAAAAAAGGCGTGTGAACTTATTGCAAAACGGGCGCTCCTTGCTCGTAAAAAAGTTTACTATAGGAACAATTACGAAAGTTTAGTGTTGCCCTGGGTTAGTGGCAGAACAAACCTAACTTGGGGAGAGGCCGCAACGGAGAAACACTCCCCCACCGAAGAAGTTTTGGTGTTGAGACATGATGTTGACCATGATTTTGAGACAGCGCTCAAGATGGGGGCGTGGGAACACGAACAAGGGCTCCGAGCAACCTATTGCATTTTGCATACGGCTTGGTACTACGGCAAGTTTTCACAAGATGGAAAAATTACACGCCATGCAGAAATGCTTGATTGTTGCAAAGAACTACAATCAATGGGTCATGAAATAAACCTACACAATAACTTTATTGTCGAATCACTACGCACTGGATTCAATCCACTTGACATGATGAGGTGTGAATTGGCTTTTATGCGATGGAACGGAATTAACATCACCGGCTCTTCCACGCATGGCGATGGCCTCTGTAGGGATTTAGAATTTCGTAATTACGAAATTTTTAGTGAGTCAGTTTATCCTGCTCGTGGGGGGCCGAGAACCATCGAGAAAGATGGACACAAAGTCGATATAGGCTATACCTCCATGGAAACACTTCAATTGGATTACGAGGCGTATGATCTTCCACGGGATCACTACATCACTGATTCGGGAGGTAATCTTCGCGTTCGGAAGAATACGAGGGGACGAGCCGGATTGCGTAGAAAAGATTTACCAAATCCTCCAAAATACAAAAAAGTTGTTGGAATTTTAACGCACCCGGTCTGGTGGAATTTTGACGCGGACGCTCCACCCAATTGCAAGTATGTGACTAACTTGCCAGAAGAGATTGAGCCGCCCGTATGAGTAGTATTTATGTGGTTGGTCTTTCGCGTTCAGGGACAACTTTACTAACTACTATTCTGGATTCTCACTCGGACATCTCCATGGGCTATGAGTTAATACCACCTAAATTGGGATCACTTAAAGAAGTTGTCACTTCGATTAAAAATGCGCAAAATAACGGGGCTATTACTGCTCGCGAGGTTTCAAAATTACTTCCTGAGCAATGTAGTAATGGTTGCGGTGTTTTTATCAAACGATCAGCCAGGGCTCTGATTACACCAGACCTTCTTATCGAGGTGTTGCAAAAATTTAGTTGTAAAAACACCGATAATCCTAAAACGATTTCAGAAAGAACTTCGTTGGCTTCAGCAATCGTAGATAGAAAACAACAACTAGAAGGAACTAAAAGTTCGGGATTTAAAATTCCAATCACTCTTGTCGACGAACTTAAAAGAGGTGCTGAAGCGGTCCGTATTATTGCGGTTATACGTGATCCAAGAGACGTGTTTTCTTCTCAACTGAAGAGAAAAATGACAGTATCAGCAAAGTCTTTTTCAGGCCAGTGGGACTTGTACGCCGCAAAAATACTATCGTACGAGCAATCGGGCGCCATCGACATAGTTATTCGATATGAAGACATGGTGTCAAACCTTGATGTAACCATAAATACAATTCAAGAGAAACTAAAAATAAAAAAAGATGCTCAAATGAGGGATTTCTATAAATCAAAGGCGAGCATACACGCGCCCGGGCAAAAACATGTAAATTCAAAAGAATTATCTCGCGATGTATTCGACACCAGTATCAATCGTTGGCGGGAGGATCTTGCCGATGAAGAGGCTGTGTTGATAGAGAGTATCTGCAAAAAAAATATGCAACAATTTGGATATACGACCGATGACAGCATCCGTGAGAGGCGATATTTTTGTCGCCAACTAAGATATGCTTTTATGTTTTTTCTAAAAAAATGCGTGAGGTGAGTGTTCCGCTGTGATTAAAGGGCGCGATTTACTTTTTTCGAATAAACCGATTAAACATGTAGGTTGTTTTTGGAATATGTACTCAATAAACTGTTGACGTTATTGCTGTTTTTGCTAGCACCGAAAATCTGTTTGGTCATTTAAGACCAATACTAATCAATTATTCGATAGTCGAAACATTCATTTCTTCTACTAGCAATGGATGTACAACTATTCCAATTTTAAATAATTCCTCTTTAAGGTAGTCTTTGTTTGAAACCATTTTTTTAAACGAAAGGCACAACATCTCAGCATCTGGGATATTCTGTTGTAGCATTTTTGAAACGGATTTAACATATGAGTTGCACTCGACAACATCTTTTTTGAGTAAGGTATGGTGCGCCCTTGCTGCCCGAAGACGGCTTGAAACTTCTGGCGCATCTCCTAAAAGAGACACAAATTCCCTTGTTGCTAGGTTATCAAGGAGAAACTCGTCGCCCTCTCGAACATGATTGAGCGTCCACTCGTGCAGCCCCACCGCCGAAGTTGCCTTGTCAATATAGTTTGCAAGCCACTTTGAGCCAGACCTTGCGGGCGACATAATAAATATCTTCTTAGGCTCCCCGCGCCACCACCACGGATGGACTAGAACTTGGTGACGCCCTTGTGAAAAATCGCCTTCCATCGGATCGCCCGAGCGTTCCCAAGAACCTCCCGAGTCCGACCAATAGTGCTCTTGCTGCAATTTTGCAGCGTCGTAGTTAAGTCCGTGCTTCTCCATAGAAATGGACCAAAGCGGAAACGTTGCGCCATCCTCTCGAGTAAGTTGGTGGTTTGGTGGATATTGGATTTGATACGCGGGGTCATCAACACAAATTCCTTCCGCAGAAATTCCATCCTCCGACTCCATTGGATTGTCCCCACGCAACTCTTTCCACAACCAATAATTTACAAAACCCTTTTCATAGCAAAGTTTATCGCCGTGCGCGCAAACGCCCGTAACTTCAACACCGCAAGCACGAACGTGCGCTAGAGCCCGCTCAATTTCCAGTTCGACATCGTCGATTTCGCCGCGCATCCATTGCGTAAGAACATTCACATGCAAACCAATTTCGTGCCCATACTCTTTAAGTTGTCTTACAAGCAGCGGAAACTTTGGATCGTTCCAGTACGCTTCAGTGTGCAAAAGATAGTACGTAGATTTGCAACCTAGTCGCCACTCGTGGTGCGCCATTTCAAGTGCAAGTTCAAGGTCGTGGTCAACGTCGTGCCGCATCGCGACAATTTGTTCACCGACAGAAGAATCGGCGAGCGTTGCAACCGTTGACGTATTGCCAACGTGTGCAAGAAGATCAAAATATTCTTGTCTTATTGACATGTGAACTAATGAAAAGGATACCTATATTGCAGCAACAAGGCTTGCTATAAGGTCGCAAGCAACTACTGCATCGGCATTTTTACGTGGCGTAAACTCAACAACCTCCATGCCAAGTAAACGGTCTTTTCTAGGAAGGTCTTTGAGCACTTGAGCTAATTCATCAACGTCAAGCCCACCATCAACAGGAGTAGCAACGAATGGTGCTTGCGATGGATCGATTGCATCTATATCAATGGATAATCCATAACCGGCTTCGGCTTGGTTTGCTGTGTTCACAGCACTAGCCAAACACGCTGAAAGCCCTCGCTCTTTTACGACATCCATCGTCATGCAATGAATAATGCCCTCATCAAGCCACTTCTGCTCGCCCTCGTCAATCGAGCGAGTACCAACCATCGCAACATGCTCTTCTGAAATTCTACATGGGGCGGTTGTTTCAAGCATTTTTTCTGAACCACGACCAAGCAATCCAGCAAGAGGCATGCCGTGAATATTTCCTGACGGGCTTGTTTCTGGTGTATTTAAATCTGGATGTGTGTCCACCCAAATAATCCCTGTCTTGCCGTGTGCTCGTGCAAGCCCCGTATGAAATCCAAGGGCAGAAGTGTGATCACCACCAATTATTACAGGGAACATACCGTTTTGAATTGCATCAAGTACAGCATCTGAAACACGACGTGCATGATCCATAATTGCCGTTTCTAATGCAGCACCCCCTAAAGCACCATCTAACATAGATGGAATTGCATTAATTCTGGTTACATTTGCTTGCAATGCATCTGCCAAGCCCGCTTCAAGCAATAATTCAGGACCTCGCTCAGCGGCTTGCAACCCAGAACCCCAGCCAATTTCGGCGGTAATAAGCATTATCTTTTGTGGTAGCGGGGACATCGAACCCCATATTCTACAAGAAACGTGAATACCTTTGGGTTTTGTAACAATTTAGAGTACTCTATCAGCATGAAAACGCTCTTAATCACCGGTTTTATTTTAATTATTGGATGCAGTACCACGAAAAACAGCATTGTTGCCGGCCCAGAAGGACCAAGGCCAAATGCTAAAACTTGGACTACACCAAAAAATGTTCCTACTATTGATCTAACACAAGACAACGTGCCTGATTTTTGGACAGTTACACCTACCATTATTAACACGCTGGAATTCAAAGATAAACACCAAGTGCACGGCCCCATTCCCGGCAAGCACCCTCGACCAGCGATGTTTTTGCCTCCTCATAAAAAGCCGAATTTTGATGAGGCCGGTCCACCAAATAGTTTGCGTTCGGGTGTTGGAAATACCAACACGGTTGTTTATGACAAAAGTAATTTCAATGCAATCTCGTCAACCGCCTGGACACCACCAGACCCATCGCTGGCGGTCGGTCCAAACCACATAGTTGCAACTGTAAATATGGCAATTGCTTTTTATGACAAAAATGGAAATGAAGAATTTTCTTCGTTGTTAGATTCTTCAGGTAATCCGGGTTTCTTTGAAGACATTGGAGCAGGCGGTTTCACGTTTGATCCTAAATGTTTTTACGACGCACACGCAGGAAGATTTGTTGTACTTGCTTTAGAATATTATAGTCCCGACGAATCGTGGATTACAGTGGCTATTAGTGATGACAGTGATCCAAATGGCGTTTGGTACAAATATAGAACATGGTCCGTCATTACAAACACAGGTAATGGAGACACCTTCTGGGTGGACTATCCTGGGCTAGGGTTTGATGATGGTTTTTATTATGTCACCGGAAATTTGTTTGGACTAAACAACGGTGGTTGGGGCGGTGTTTTATACCGAGTGTTCGACAAAGCGCCAATGTTAGTTGGTGACCCCGTGCTAATCGCGGATGTTCGCAAGGCGGGGCACGCTAGCATGCAATGTGCGCAACATTATGGAGACGCCCCCTCGGCTTTCTTTGTTGGCAGAAATAATAGCACTGAGCTACGAGTTGCACACATCAACAACCCTCTAAATCCCTCTGTCGTCAGCGAACTTGTTGCTGTTCCAAACCATGGAACTCCCGGCGGTGTATCAAACCCGGGCGGATCAATCAGCGCATTAGACGGCAGAATCATGAACGCACACTATCGAGATGGTAGTTTGTGGACGACCCATGGCGTTTCTGGAAATAGTGTTAACGCAATTGGCCGGTGGTATGAAATTGATTTTGCAAACTGGCCTACAAATCCACCGATGCTTGCTCAAAGCGGCGACGCTGTGGTTTCTGGAATGTCGACTTTCTTCCCTGCAATTAGTGCAAATAAAAGGGGTGAAGTTGTAATGGTACTAGCGTCAGCGAACAGTTCTACAAACCCATCGTTGCAACTTGTTGGAAGAAAACCAACAGATGCTCTAGGATCGATGGGAACTTCTACCTTTATTGCATCTGGTAACTCGGGTGCCGATGGTCGATGGGGTGATTACTTTGATATGACTGTCGATCCAAACAACGATATTGTTTTTTGGTATATCGGCGAAGTTCAAAACAACTCTGGTTGGCAAACCGTAATTGGTAGTGCTCTAATCACTTGCATAGAAGATATTAATGCTGATGGAAGTGTAAATGTAAGTGATATTTTATCGCTCATTTCTGATTGGGGCTCGGGAGGAAGTGGAGCAGAAGTTGCTGAGCCATACGATATTATCGATGTTTCAGATGTTCTTGGGGTTGTGAGTGCTTTAGGAAACTGCCCATAATGCTCCGTGAGTAATTTTTTTCGTATAGTATGCGCACAACTAGGAGTGGCAAGCGCATGGATAAGCGAAGTCAATGGTTAGTGTTTCGGGGAAGGTTGCTCGTCATCGTTGGCGTGGCATCATTGCTTGTTGCGATGTTTTTACCTGAACAAATTCCAGCATCACTTGGCCCGCTTGTTATTGTATTTGGGGTTGGGTTTATTGCTTTAGCGGTCCCATGGCGAATCTGGAAAAACATACCTACATGGTTTCATCGAGACGACACTTGGCTCTAGTTTAAGTAGCCGAGGGTTAATTTATTTTTTGCCGTTGTCTTTGTTGCCACCCAACAGATTTCCGATGCCGCCGATTACGCTATCAATTACCTTGCCGGTTGTATCTGTTACATTTTGAATTGCCGTTCCGATACCAAGTTGATGAAAAACTGGAAGCCCGTTAATCATTTCGGTCACTTTTGAAAATGCAATTTTTGAAAACCCTTCAACTGGGTTATTGGAAAGATGTTGCAAGATAGCGTGTGTCACTGCACTTGTAATTGCTTCGGCTACTACTTCTGCGTCTCCGTTGGTACCAATATCATGCATAACAATTTGGTCGATGTGTGCCGTGACGGCCCCTTTGTCAAGAATGGTGAATTTGCCACTAGCAATAACTGTGATGTCACTGATAATAAAATGTGCGATAGTAAACGGTGGCTCAGGGTGTGAACCGTTTGGGGTTTCATCGTTTGAAATTGTATTGATGACAGTTTCAATATTTGATAACCCGGTATCTTGTTGTAAGTAAAGCGTTACGCCCTCAACAAAGACTTTATTAATGTTAACTTCTTTATCGAGCATCTGGAAAACGCTGAAATCAGCAGTGGCTTCAGTAACCGTAAGTAAATTTGGATTCTCTTCCGTTAAAAACGGCTCTGGATTTGCAATTGTCAATCCTTTGATTGAAGATGTCCGTGTCAAAACACCAACATGCACACTGTCGAGTTTGACGTTTACGCCAAGACCTTCAGTTGCCTTTGACTGAATCACAGACTGGGCAACCCCATCGAGCACAATAATTCCAATGACAGAAATTCCAATGAATAAAATCGTGGCAACCAACAAACCATTTATAATTTTCTTTTTCATAACGACATACTAGCGTATCCATGTGTTACGTCGTTAGTTACGTGTTGCTGAAATTTTAATAACTGAAAATCGGACCTTATTAGGGCCTGACTCCGTATGATGGGAGCAATGATTCGATCCTATGAAACCGGCGACCTTGAACAAAGCTTGCGAATTTTTCGTGAGATTGGATGGATGGATGGCAAAGATAAAGACAAGGCTACTTTTGAAGCGTCTATAGATGGCAGCGCTTCGTTCGTCGCCGAACTTGCCAAGGAGGTCGAGGTATTCGTCGGGACGCACACTGGAAAATGCAGGTACCTTGAAAGTGATATTCCGTTTTCAGCCGTTACAGCAGTCGCAACGAGCAGGGTTGCGAGGCAACAAGGTCTTGCTGGGAAGGTCACCGTCCATGCCATTGCAGAAAATGCAAATAACGGGGCTGCCATGTCAATGCTCGGTATGTTTGATCAAGGGTATTACGATAAATTTGGGTATGGAAATACTGTTAACCACCGCATAGCCACGTTTGACCCAGAGCATTTGCAAGTACCAAGGCTAACCCGATCACCAAAACGATTGAGCAAAGATGACGCAAAGGCAATGCACGACTGCAGATGTACTAGAAAGCGCTACCACGGCGGTTGCTATTTCGATGGTGTTGGTGAAACGTTAGCAACAACAATTTGCCAAGAGATGGCATTTGGGCTCGGTTTTGAAAACGAAAGTGGTGCACTCACGCACTTTCTGTGGATAAAGCCAAAAGGAGAGCACGGTCCATATAACGTCTGGTTCAGTGGATGGGAAACACACGAACAACTCATCGAATTGCTCAGTGTTCTAAAATCCCTTTCGGACCAGGTACACGGCGTGCGAATGGCTGATCCTCCACGCCTTGAGATGCAGGATTTTTTAAGCCGCCCACTCGCAACCCACCGAGCAAGGAGAGGTGGTGATTTTGATAGCAATGTTGTTAGTCAAATCTGGATGCAGTGCCGAATTCTTGATTTGCCTGTTTGTGTTGGGGCAATGAAGCTTTGCGGCGAACCTGTTGCGTTTAATCTGGAACTCGATGACCCTATTGAGAAATACTTAAAGGATGCAGAAGGCTGGAAGGGCATTGGTGGAAATTGGATTATTCGACTTGGCGATACATCCACTGCAACGAGGGGAAACGATGATTCACTTCCGACTGCTTCCTGTACGGTCAATGATTTTTCTAGAATTTGGTTTGGCTCAGCAACTGCCGAGGCAGTGTCAGTGACGGGTGATTTTAAAGCAAGCGCAGAACTCCTCCAAGCAATCGATCGAATTGTCTGCCTTCCTGTGCCAATTGTTGACTGGGATTTTTAAGGGACTTGTTTTAGGGGGCGCGAATAATCGCTTTGTTTCTTCGAACAAGTGGGCCCGGAGGGACTCGAACCCTCATGAGGTATTATCCTCGGGGGATTTTAAGTCCCCTGCGTCTGCCAATTCCGCCACAGGCCCATACGTGAGTTACTTATTTTACAGTAATTTGTCAGTGCCCACCACACCCACAGCCCCCAGAGTTACCGCCACAGCAACCACCACCGCTGCTGCCGCGTGGTCCCTCACCTTTTTTGGGAAGCAAAGAAACGGCAAATAATTTTCTTTCGACAGAGGTATCTTTAGGCACATCTTCGCAATCAATACCTGCAATTTTACATAATTCTTCCCACGTGTTAACTGAGTCGTTCATCCCATGCAAAACCTCAATTGTGCGCCCGTTTTCTTCACAATAATATTCATAGGTTGGCATCGGTTTATTTTAACCACAAACATCCTGTAGACTATCCACTAGAAAAAGGAGTTTTTATGCGGTTTGTTCCATATATTTTTAGTATTGTTGCAACTGGTTTATTTTTATATTTTGCGATATATGCATCTGCCTGGCACTACATAGGTGTATTTGTTTGTGGTTGCGGTGCTCTTATTGGAACATATGATCTACTGCAAACAAAACACTCTCTCCTCCGGAACTATCCCCTGCAGGCACACCTTCGGTATTTTGCTGAAGGAGTTCGCCCAGAGTTTATGCAATATTTCGTAGAAAAAGATACCGAGGGAAGACCATATGATCGTAATCACCGCAGCATTGTTTACCAACGGTCAAAGGATGCATTAGATGAAAAACCCTTCGGCACGCAACTTGATGTCTATAAAGAAGAGTACGAATGGTTAACGCACTCCATCGCACCGAAACAAAAATCGACTGAGCCGTTTCGTATTCCAATCGGTGGTGACGACTGTAAACAGCCATACTCTGCGTCCATATTAAATGTATCAGCAATGAGTTTCGGCGCCATAAGTGCAAACGCCATTATGTCGCTTAACCGCGGAGCAAAACTTGGAAACTTTTATCACGACACAGGCGAGGGTGGGTGTAGCAAGTACCACCGCAAGGAGGGTGGCGACCTTGTTTGGGAAATTGGTAGTGGGTATTTTGGATGCCGCAACGACGATGGTTCATTCAACGAAGATACATTTCGCGACACTGCGCAAATCGACAACATTAAAATGGTTGAGATTAAAGTCTCCCAAGGTGCGAAGGCGGGCCATGGCGGCGTATTGCCGGGGCCAAAGGTTTCAAAAGAAATTGCAGAAGCTCGCGGCGTACCCGAAGGTGTAGACTGTATCTCACCAGCTTTTCACACGGCTTTTTCCTCGCCTAGGGGGTTGCTTGAATTTACAGCAAAACTTCGCGACCTGTCTGGTGGCAAGCCAGCTGGATTTAAAATGTGTATCGGAAAGCCTCTCGAATTCATGAGCATTTGCAAGGCGATGATTGAAACGGATATTTACCCCGACTTTATTGTTATAGACGGTGGAGAAGGCGGCACTGGTGCTGGCCCAATTGAATTTGTCGATCATATGGGTTCGCCGCTCATTGATGGACTTATCTTTGCGCAAAA
>JABIWU010000055.1 GCA_018701395.1 Phycisphaerae bacterium
ACCAAGTAAACCCAATCCAATAATGCCTCCAAGCCATCTTGCATCTGCGCAGAATAATAGGACTATTAAAATTGGCCAAAACTGTAAATGCTCAATTGGATTTATAAGCACAAGCGATGTCGCCATCACACTGGGAATTGCAGCGTAGTCAACACACAGTTGAAGCCATCGCAACTGTTTGCGTGGAATAATCCAGATAACAGGCAACAACAGAAGTGGGAGCATCCAGAGAAGTGCCATAACGCCTTGGACTTGCCATGCGGCGTATATTGCAATTGCGCTCGCGCCAATCCAAGCAACTCGCCCACACCGCAACATTAACAGCGCACCGTTGGCTTCCGATGTATTGGCAACCTTTTGTTCCCAAGAAGCAAGCGTCCATGGCCCCGCCCCAAGGCAAGCACCAAGCGCAAGCACTTCGGTTACTCCCATATCAGTGACAAGCAACAGGAGCAAAGATGTAATGCCACTTGGCACGAGGACGGCCCAAACACCAACAGAAAGAGACATGGCGTGTGGAGCAGTGCCCTTGGCTTTGCATCGCATGCTTCCGCTTAAAAGTATTAAAATGATGAGAGAAATGGCATAATTTCGTAGCGTTCGCTGTGCATTCCATTGTTCTTGTTCCCATTTTTCAGCCGCTAGCGATATCTCGTATTGCTGGTCGGCACGCATTTGCATGAGAATGACTTCGTCGACTCCGAGCGTAGTTGCCGCGAGTAGATCTGCTTGTTGCTGGCGTTCAAGCCGGACAACTATTTCATGTTCGTTTGCTCCACCTTGAAAAATATCCTCCCAATATTCATGCGAAATGGACCCAAAAACTGCAGGGCCTAGCAAAACTCCACCAAGCACACCACCGAGCATTGCCCATGAACGAATTCTCGTTTGTTTTAAAATATAAGCAAAAAAGAGTGGAACAAAAAGAAGTAAAGTGTGTTGGACGGTACTATTGATAACGAGGTCTTGCATCGAATACGCTAATTCCTATCTATGAAACAAATTGCTACAACTTGGAACTGTGCACAATGCGTAGTATCGTTGGAATCACCAATTATTGTTGGTATTTTAAATGTAACACCAGATAGTTTTAGTGATGGAGGCAAGTACGAACTAGCCGAAAATGCGATTCGGCACAGTATGCGGTTATTCAACGATGGTGCTTATATCGTAGATGTTGGGGGGGAATCGACACGACCAAGTGCGGTGCGCATTTCTGCAGAAGAACAAATAGCTCGAGTAATTCCTGTGATTGAAGGAATTCGAACGCAGAGTTCGGCACTTATTTCGATAGATACGACAAATTCACAGGTCGCTTCAGCGGCGATAAATGCCGGCGCTTCGATTATTAATGATGTTTCTGCGGGCGTAGAAGACGAAGCGATGTTTGAGGTTGCAGCAAAGACAGGGGCTGGGCTGGTCTTAATGCACAGGCGATTGCCACCTGAGTTGGATGAATATAGCCATGAATACGATACGCCACCGGTGTCGAACGATATTGTTCAAGATGTAATGGGTTGGTTAGAGTCCAGAGCAACGGCAGCGATAACGCAAGGAGTCCAAAAAAGCTCAATTGCACTCGATCCAGGGCTTGGTTTCGGGAAAAGCGTTGAGCAGAATTGGCAATTAATCAGAGAGGCAGGTCGTATTGTCGCACTTGGATATCCAGTTTTTGTTGGGGCAAGCCGTAAGAGTTTTATTGGGGCATCGACTGGAATTGAAGTTCCAGAATTGCGAGATGAAGCGTCCGTGGAGGTTTCTATAGACCTTGCCCAACAAGGAGTGCAAATTTTTCGGGTTCACAATGTTGCCGCCCATAAACGAATGCTACAATCCCAATCTTAGAGTAATAATATTTTTCCCAGGAACCACGAAAACGCAGGAGATAGAACCGTGGCATTAGAATTTACAGACGCTAATTTTAAAGAAGAAGTCCTCGACTCAGACCAACCAGTTCTTGTTGATTTTTGGGCCGAATGGTGCGGACCTTGCAAAATGCTTGGACCAGTTATTGATGAACTTGCTGTTGAATTTGAGGGAAAAGCAAAAGTTGGCAAAGTCGATATCGACACGAACCGTGACGCCGCAGTGACGTATGGCATTCAATCTATTCCGACTATTCTTATTATGAAAAATGGAGAAATTTCGAATAAGTTTGTTGGAATTGCATCAAAAGATGATTTAGTAGAAGCTATTAACGCAGCGATGTGACTTAATTTGGGGCCGTAGCTCAGTTGGGAGAGCGCTTGCATGGCATGCAAGAGGTCGTCGGTTCGATCCCGATCGGCTCCACTACTGGCTAATGCTCAAGATGCAACTATAAACAAGTTGTAACTCTAAAATAGAGAAAATGTCCCCAAGGGACTGTCCCAGTCATTCTCATCGTTCATAGCGATGCAATGTAAACTAACAACATGCAAAACAAAACTGCACAAGTAATGGCAGGGCTCTCATGGTCTAACAAATCGTTGTATCAAAAAGTTCGATTCGTTGTACATGATGCAATGATTGCCATTGACATGCCCGATGGAACTCGAACTCTAATTCTTCGTGAAATTGAAATAGATCGTGCTAAAAAACATGCACGTGCTGATCGCGTATATGGCTATTCAGATTTCACCCCGCCTGGCGGGTTGTCAGGTGATAGAG
>JABIWU010000056.1 GCA_018701395.1 Phycisphaerae bacterium
CGAAACGCTTTTGATAATTTTGAACCTGAAAAGATTGCACGGTACGGTAAGCGGCAAGTGAATCGCCTGTTAAAAGATACAGGAATTATTCGTAGTAAAGCAAAAATTAATGGAGCCATAGCAAACGCACAAGCATGGCTAGAAATTATGGAGGCTGGAAAAGGCTCGTTTGATTCGTTTCTGTGGAAGCACGTACAACAAAAACAAATTGTGAACAAATGGAAAACTGACTCACAAGTTCCTGTATCGACGCCAATAAGTGAAGCGATGGCGAAAGATCTAAAGAAACATAATTTCAAGTTTGTTGGTCCAACTATTTGCTACGCATTCATGCAAGCGGTTGGCTTGGTCAACGATCATGTTGTTGGTTGCCCTCAGCGAGGGAAATGCTCCAGCAACGAATAATTGCAACTGTTGGTAATGAACATTACCGCGTCCTCGGCACTACAAACAAAGAATTAAAAATACGTCCAAAGAGTTGCGTCTGATTCACTTACAGAAATTTTTGCTTTGGGCAAAAGTTTATTCAGTTGTTTTTTGAGTGATGGAAGATATCCACGCTCGCTATTTGTATGCCCAGTTAAAATCACCGTGCAACCCCGTGCTGCAGCAGCAACAACATCGTGGTGCGTCATCTCGCCTGTGATAAATACTTCGCAACCATCATCTATGGCAAGTTCGCAAACAGAGCCGCCCGCGCCTGCGCATAATCCAATTGTTTGCACCAACGCTCTATCATTTTTACCGGCAGCAGGCGCAACACGTACGTAACCAATACCAAGATGCTTCTTAAGCTTGCGGGCAAGTTCGTCGAGTTGCAGCGGTTGGTCTAACAAAACCCGGCGCCCGACGCCCATTTCTCGGCGTGGTCGCTCTTTAAGGTCGTACACTTCAAGAGCAGGTTCCTCGTATGGGTGGAATTGGCGAATTGTTTGGATCGCTAAGGAAAGAGACGAATGTGATACAACCATCTCAAATTTGCATTCCGTAACACGTTGCATCTCACCTGCAACGCCATGGGTAGGGCTTGTGCCTTCTTTGCCAATAAAAGTACCCGTGCCGACAGTTGTAAAGGAGCATTGTTCGTACTCTCCAATGCGACCGCAACCAACACTCGAAAGTGCAAGCCGTAATTCTTCCACGCAGTCTTCAGGGCAAACGGTTACTAGTTTGCACTCTTCATTCGGAGGCAAATTTCCAAACGGGCGTAAAGCCCGCACGTCACCATCTCCTATACCTTCAATAATCCAATCATTCACGCCACCCTTTGCCACATCTAATGCAGTGTGCGGCGAATAAATTGCAATGTTGTTTGCAATTGCATCTAACACGACTCGCTCTTTGAACGTGCGGTTCGTTACTGATTGCAACGCTTCAAAAATAGGCGGGTGGTACGAAACAATTGCATCAATCTTTGTGTCAATTGCCTCTTGTAACACTGCCTCAGTGAGATCGATGGTAAGCAAAATAGAATCCGCTGGCCAATCGGTCGAACCAACAAGTAGCCCAACATTATCCCAATCGTTTGCAAGGTAACAAGGAGCAAAGGATTCAAATGCCAATAGTAATTCTTGTGTTTTCATAGGTAGTATCGGGTAGAATACACCAAGTACTAGTAAAGGAAATTCACATTATGAGACTTGGTAAAAACCTACTACAAACAAGTAACCCTGCTCTACGAGACAACAACGCGTGGCAAGAAGGACTCGCAGAGGGAGGGGCTGGTGTTGCCACCATTCAAGGCGCTGTCAACAAAACTGCGATGCTCACAGCAGTGGCACTGGCTGGTGGAATGGCTGGTATTGCTCTCATGAAGCAGCCAAATTTCAGCCAATACGTATGGCCGCTAGGAATTGGCGGGTTTATTGCCACGCTAGTTCTGTACTTTATGATTTTGAGAAAACCAATGCGCGCCAAGGGAATGTCGTGGATATATGCCGCTATTCAAGGTGCCTTTTTAGGAGTACTGACTAAAGCACTTGACTCTACTCTTGCTTCTATGGATATTGCCGCCCCTGGTGGCCTTGCTTTACAGGCCTTTGCAATCACAATGAGCGTGCTCATTGCAATGCTTGCCTTGTATTACTTCCGAATACTCAAGCCTACAAAAATGTTTATGAATGTTGTTTCAGTGTTAACACTTGGCATTTTTATAACATACATGATTTCATTTGCCATGTCTCTCTTCGGCACCGAGATGCCATTTTTACATCTAAGCTCAGCAATCCAAGGCGGAACTGCTGGGTGGATTGGCGTAGGAATCAATGTGCTCATATTAGGCGTTGCATCTCTATGGCTCATTATTGACTTTGGGATGATAGAACAACAAGTCAAATCTGGCGCACCAAAACAGATGGAATGGTTCTGTGGTTTTATTCTGATGGTAACACTCGTATGGATTTATCTTGAAGCTCTAAAATTATGCTTCAGACTTGCAATACTGCTAAGTAACAGAGATTAACGGTCGGAGTTTGCATCAATCGGAATGTGTTCTGTAATATCAATTCCGAAGCCATGCAATGCTGTTAAATGTTTCGGGTGATTCGTAAGTAGATTTAAGTTCTTTAAACCCAAATCTCGAATAATTTGAACACCAGTTCCATAATCTCTTTTATCCATTGGTTGTTCTGCGGCTGTTAAATCAGGGATGTTGATATCCGCATCTGGTCTTTGAATTTTTTGCAACCGATCAATAAACTCATCACCGTATTGCTCGGGTCGTAAATATACAAGAGCGCCACTCCCAGCCTCTGCAATCATACGCAGAGAGGCACGTAGTTCCTTACCAGAAGGGTGATCGTTTGCGTCAAAGATATCTCCCAACAAATTTCGCCTGTGAACCCTGACCAAGGTTGGTTCTTCAATTAAGGTCGCTGATCCATATTCGTCAAGGTCGCCAACACCGCCAACTGTTAATGCAAGGTGTGGTACTGCATCGATTGCGCTGCTATACGCTATTAAATTAAAGGTTCCGTATGGTGTTTCAATGGGTGTGCCACACGCTGGCTCAATACGTTTTACTAAGCTCTCTCGTGCAAGTCTATATTCAATAATTTGCTCTACCGAGCACATTTTAAATCCGTGCTGTTCACAAAGTATTTCTAGGTCAGGGACACGAGCCATCTCACCGTCTTCTTTGACCACTTCAATTATGACAGCAGATGGTTTCAGCCCAGCGAGTTTACACAAATCGACCGAACCCTCGGTCTGTCCTGTTCTTGCAAGAACCCCGCCTTCGCGAGCACGAAGCGGATTTATATGGCCAGGGCGCACAAAGTCGTCGGGCCGTGAATCTGCGTGTACTAGGAGTTCAAGTGTTGTAACTCTATCAGCAGCGGAAATACCAGTACTTACATTATGCCTAGGGTGACCATCAACACTAATTGTAAAAGGGGTTCCCCTCACACTCGTATTGTCGGCCACTTGCGGGCCCAGTTCCAAACGATCGCAATCGTCTCCGGTCATTGCAACACAAAGATATCCACCACCAATTCGGGTAAAGAAATTAATAAGCTCAATATTTATGTGTTCAGTCGCCACAACGAAATCGCCTTCGTTTTCACGATTCTCATCATCGATGAGAACGATTACCTTTCCAGCGCGAAGGTCGTCTAATATTTCTTCTATTGGTGCAAGTGCCATTTGTGTATTTTAGTCGCACCAGCAAGTTACTGCTTAGTTGGGCATGGCATTAGAATACTAATATGAAAAAACACTTGAAATGGTTACTTGAAATTACCGCAATACCAACTGCAGCAGGGCAAGAATGGCGCGTTGTAAATTGGATAGAACATTGGGCGTTAGCACAAAAGGGCGTCAAACTTCGTAAAGATGCATTCGGCAATCTGCTTTTAACACAAACAAGGAAATCTGCCAAAAAACCAATCTATATAACGGCGCATCTAGATCACCCAGCGTTTGTCGTTCGGAAGCAACTTGATGACCAGCACTTGGAAATGGAGTTTCGAGGTGGGGTAAACGATGCCTATTTTGTGGGTGCCAAAGTAGAAGTGTTTGACAACGAGGACAATGGGTATATTGGTACAGTTATCTCTTTGCAAGCCCAAGCGAAGCCGTTCAAACGAGTAATCGTGAAACTTAAAAAAGGCGTCGCTGGCATTCTTATAAAGGATGATATTGCTCGGTGGAATTTCAAGCCGCCTTTTGTGAAGGACGGTCTACTGCACGCCCCTGCGTGTGATGACCTTGCCGGTGTTGCTGCAGCAATCGCAGCACTCGAAAGAATTCAAAAACTACCTGGCCTTGGGCATGTTGGAGTGCTCCTCACAAGAGCAGAGGAAATTGGTTTTGTGGGTGCGATTGCTGCAGCCAAAAATAAAACCGTAGCAAAAAATTCAAGGCTACTCTGTTTGGAAACTTCAAGGAGTTTCCCTGAATCACCAATTGGAGGGGGGCCGATATTACGAGTTGGCGATAAGACAAGTGTGTTTGGACCCGAACTTACAAATGCTGCAACTGAAATTATGAATGCACAAAAGAAATTCCTATGGCAACGGAAATTAATGCCAGGCGGAACATGCGAATCAACTGCATTTTGCGAGTATGGCTATGTTTCAACATGTCTGTGCTTGGCACTTGGCAACTACCACAACATGAAAGATATTGACGGTGTACTACAAAAGAAAAAGCCCGCTAAAGTCGCGCCTGAAGTTATATCAGTGAGTGATTATCATGGGCTTGTTTCTATGCTTACAATTATCTGCCGAGATTTGGACAAACCTAGGAAAGCAACGCTTCGTAAAAGTTTAGAAACTCGAATACATAAATATAAAAAACTACTTAGTTAGACAGTACCAGTTCTATCATGTATTCAGAAGCGCCTTCATCATCGCCTTCTTCTTGCAGTGTTTGAATTGCAACAAACAGGGCTGCGTTTCGTGCAGAAGAGCCTTCGAGTGCTTCAGCAATGATTGCCTCAAGTGCGGCTAATCGGAGATCGCCTTCGAGCTCGTCGCGAATCATCTGGATACCCTTAAGAGCAACGGAATCGTTTTGTTCAAGGTACTCCGAAACTTCGCCAAGCAAGCCAAGTTCTTGAATAAATTGAATTTCTTCTGGTTCATCGCGATCGTTGTTGCGGTGCGCATGTCCTTCCATGCCTCTGTGTTCACGCATGTCACCATGCTCATTATGCTCGCCATTCATCCAATTGTTGCCATCCATATTGCCAGCCATCGTGTGCATCATGTGCTCGCGCATACCTTCATGCTCACCATTCATCATAGGACAAAAGTCCATACCACTTTCCATCAAATGCATCATGTGTTCGCGCATACCGCGGTCTTCGTCAAATTTTTCATAGCCTAAGTCCCTAAAAA
>JABIWU010000057.1 GCA_018701395.1 Phycisphaerae bacterium
CGTGCTGATCGCGTATATGGTTATTCAGACTTTACCCCGCCTGACGGGTTGTCAGGTGATAGAGATGTCAGCGCTGCGCAATCTACAGCAGAGTTTTTGTGCCGAAATGGAATTACAGAAGTGATTGGCGATAGAACACTTCCGCTTTTATATGTTGATGAAATGCAAGCTGCTGGAATTACGGTAGAACTTGATGCAAACCTTGGTGTGCTCGAACGCCGCGTGAAAGATGCTGAAGAAGTCGAACACCTTCGTGTTGCTCAAAAAGTTACGGAAGAAACAATGCGAATGGCATGCGAAACAATCGCAAATGCAACTGCAGACGAAAATGGCTGTTTGCAGGTTGATGGCGAACCATTAACGAGTGAACGAATACGAATAATGATTGACATTTTTCTCCTTGAACGATCGTTTGAAAATCCCTCGTCAATTGTTGCCGGCGGAATCGACGGCGGAGATTGCCACGAACATGGAACCGGTGTTTTGCGAACTGGCGAACCAATTATTGTTGACATTTTTCCAAGGGACAGTAAAACTTTATATAGCGGTGACTGCACGAGAACAGTTGTTCATGGTGCTATCCCAGAAGAAGTAGCAAGAATGCATGCTGCAGTTATCGAAGCAAAAATGGCTGCAACTGCTGCAATGAAAGCTGGAGTTACTGGGGAAGCAATACATTTAGAAACCTTACGTGTGTTAAAGGAACACGGTTTTTCTGAAGGGCTGCCAACAGACTCAGACTTAGATTCTTTTTGTTCAATGCCGCATGGAACTGGGCACGGAATTGGATTGGATACACACGAACCACCACTTCTAGATAGGAATGGCCCAGCACTTTTAGTAGGGGATGTTGTAACAATTGAACCCGGCTTATATAGCAGGGCAATTGGGGGAGTTCGTGTTGAAGATATGGTTCTGATTACGGAAAATGCTTGCGAAAACTTTAATACACTTCCAGAAGGGTTGTCATGGAATTAATAGCTTTACTAGTGTTCGCATGTAGTAGTTCGCCAGAAACTTCATTTGACAATTTGCAAATACAAGAGGGTTTTTCAAAACAACTTATTGCAACAGAGCCACAAATAATGGATCCAGTTGCATTTTGCTTCGATGATAATGGAAATATTCTTGTTGCTGAATCATTTAGACAAGAGCAAGGCGTTGAAGACAATCGCTCGAGTGCATTTTGGTTGCATTGGGATCTAAGCTTGCTATCTGTCGAAAGTAGATTAGCAATGTACAAATATTTTGCAGACCAGCGTGTAAACGCAATGGAGTATTATTCTGAATACGAAGACCGCATACGGTTGCTGAAAGATACAGATGGAGATGGAGTCTATGAAACCGCATCGGTTTTTGCTGACGGTTTTAATGAACCGCTTGACGGAACTGGCGCAGGCGTATTAGCAATGGAAGGAACTGTTTGGTATACAAACATCCCGCATCTTTGGTCTTTTTCTAACGATGACGGAATTGCAACCTCCAAAACTTCGCTTTTTGGACAAGTTTTCGGAGTTCGAACAGCATTACGCGGACACGATATGCATGGCCTTGCACTCGGTTTGGATGGAAGGTTGTATTGGTCAATTGGTGATCGTGGGTACCACATCGAACTTGAAAATGAAGCCACTTTGCATAGCCCTGGCGAAGGTGCCGTTTTTAGATGCGAGTTAGATGGAAGTAATCTTGAGGTTTTTCATCACGGATTACGAAACCCTCAGGAACTTGCATTCGACAATTATGGAAATTTATTTACAGGGGACAACAACTCGGACTCTGTCGACAAGGCGCGCTTGGTTTACTGTGTGGAGGGTGGCGAAACTGGGTGGCGTATGGAATACCAAACATTGAACGGTGCGAACGACCGAGGACCCTGGGTTCAAGAAAATGGTTGGAATCCACATGCGCAAGATCGCCCAGCATGGATTTTGCCTGCTATTGACACAATCGGCTCAGGGCCGTCTGGATTAGTTGCATATCCTGGCACAGGTTTTTCTGAGCGGTATCAAGACCATTTCTTCTTATGTGATTTTCGTGGCGGCGCAGAACATAGCAATGTGCTTTCTTTTTCAGTTGAACCAGATGGAGCGCATTTTAAATTAGTGGACCTTCACACATTTGCCGGGAAAATTTTGTGTACCGATGTTGACTTTAGTTATGACGGCAAATTGGTAATTAGTGATTGGGGCGAAGGGTGGACAGGCAATTATGAGGGAAGGTTGTATTCCGTTTGGGATGAAGAGTATCGCGAGGGTGGTGATGTATCCGAAATTTTTTCAGAAGGGTTCAGTAGCCGTACAACAGATGCATTAATTCACTTTCTTTCGCACGCTGACCGCAGAGTTCGCATTCGAGCGCAACTCGCTTTGGCAGATAGAGATGTTGTAAGCGAATTAAAAGAAGCGCTTACTACAAAAAATCAAATTGAAAAAATCCATGTGATGTGGACTTTGGCAATGTTGCATCGACGAGGGCAGTCTTGTATGGAATTTGTTGCCCCGTTACTCGATGATGCAGACCCGGAGATACGTGCGCAAGCATGTAAAATTCTAGGTGAAGCGCATTACACGAAATCTTACACACGAATTGTAGAGTTGCTACATGACCCATCAGCTCGCGTCTCTTATTTTGCAACTATGGCATCGGGGAACCTAGGTAACGCCTTGGATGAAATCATTGCAATGCTTGAGCGAAATAATAATAGCGATGTATATCTTCGACATGCTGCCGTTGTTGCGCTGTCAAAAACACAATATGCAGCATCAATGGCAAATTTGCAAAACCACTCAAGTGCCGCTGTGCGATTGGCAGCAGTACTTGTTTTGAGAAGAATGGAGTCAAGATTTCTCGCCGATTATTTGAGTGATGAAGACGATGGTGTCGCAACCGAAGCAGCCCGCGCAATACATGATGCCAGAGTGGAAAGCGCTATGGCAACACTTGCGTCATCCTTAGACGACGCCCGAACTATTGCTTGGCAGAAGCGAGCAATAAGTGCAAATAAAATGGCGCACTCTTGCGAAGAAAGTATGCGTGTTGCAGAATTCGCTGCTGATGCAACGAAACCAGAGTCGATGCGTATTCTTGCAATACAAGCACTCCGAGATTGGGGTCCTGGGCGTTCTGCAAAACGAGATATTGTCGAAGGACGTATAGTTGCACGCAGGCACAGTTCGGTTTATTGCATCGAAGGAATTGACGAATCAATTGAGGAGTTATTTTCAAATGCTCAGGGCGAACTGTTGATGGAAACCCTTAGATTCGCGAATGAACAGCATTTGAACATTCCAGAGGATGTGTGCTCAACATTAATTCTCGATGAAAGTATGCCAATACAAATTCGTGCCTATGCACTTCAAATAAGTATTGGGGAAGAGCTCATTGAGTTTGCGTTGCAGAGTGAACACTGGCAACTCCGTGCTGTTGCTAGAGATGTACTACTAGAAAGGGCAGACGCAACGGCAGATGATTTGCTTCTGAATACGGTTGAAACAGGCGAAATATTTGAAGCGCAAGAAGCCATCAAATCACTCGCAAGTAAACCTTCTGCATTATCAAAAATTGACAAGGAAACTTTGCGGGTCGAGTTGCAATTGGACTACGCTGAAGTTGTTTCGCCAGCAGATGGAATAATCAACGAGTGGCTTGTAGTTGGCGGAAATGCTATGCATGGGAAAAAAGTTGTCTTTGAAAATTCAAAAAGTGAATGTTTACGGTGCCATAAAATAAACGGAAGTGGTGGCATTGCAGGACCATCCCTTGATGGTGTAGCAAGCCGACTAGAAGGCGGGCAACTACTTGACGCATTGCTCCTTCCATCCGCAGAAGTTACAGAAGGGTTCGGAACGTACTCTGCTATGCCTCCGATGGGTTCGCTGTTAAGTCAACGAGAGATTCGAGATGTGGTTGCGTATCTTAAGACTCTGACGCAATCCGATTAGTTCTTGCAAGCATTAACTTGTTTAATGTAACCGCAATTACGCCAAGCCCATAACTTAAGCCTATTGCAATCACTACAACATAAAGGCCAGGCTGTATTTGCGTTTTAACAAGAGACTTGCCTTCTGTTGTGATGAGGAAGAGGGCAAGTCCAAACACATCAAGCATGCACCATCGCGATAACACATCGATGATTTTTTTAACTTGTAGGTGACGCGAACCAGTTAATGGCGTGATCCAAGCAAGTAAGAGTATCCCGAGCCGTAACAATGGAAGAATGAAAAGAGTGCTCACTAAAATAATAAGTAATACCCAATGTTTTTGCGTATACAGCAACGTGCCAATTTCATGAATGCTGTAAGAATGTGAAACAAGAAAGAATTGGCTGATTCGTAAAAAAGTTGCGTTTAACGATTCAATCAGCGCCACGGCTGAGGCAATTGCAAGAACGGGCACTATCCATCCAAAATAAATTGGGTCAAAAAGCATCCACCTTCGTTTAGTAGGGCTAGGTAATGGTGGCGATTCTTTTTCGCATTCTTTACGAGCAAGCGTCATGATAATTTCCGATGTAATCATGCTTAGCGTTATTGCACCTATGAAGAAATAAACTCCAATGTGAATGGTTGATGCGATAAAAGATTGGTTACTTGTCAGAGCAAGCAATAATATGACAACGAAAATATCCATGTATGACCACTTGCCAAGCAGTTCGATCGCGGTTAAATATTTTTCACGCGTGGCAGGTTTCCAAGGTCGAAACCAAATTGCAAATAAAGAGAACAGTTTAAAAAATGGAAAAATAATAGAAAAAACTAAAATTAGAATTGCAATGAAATGCAATTTGTGCTCCCACATTAACTCAACGGAATGCGGAAGACTGTAAATGACTTTGTCGTGGAATGCTTCATCTATCTCAAGAAACGGAAGCAGCAAGCCAAGGATATTTGCAGTAAATGAGATAATGAGCAGGATGGGTATTATCCAGCCCGGTTTACCTACAGTAATTCGTAATGTATTTCGTTCTTCCATAAAACTATCATACTCTTAAAGAGAAAATCGATAAATGTAACGTCAAGCTTTGTATACTACGTATTATGGCAACAGTACTAATTACAAACGGTTTATGGCTCGCATTTCTTCTTGGCTGGTGTTTGTTGTGTTACGCAGATTCGAAAAATCAATCTAACTAATTAGACGTTTTTTGCCTCTGATATGGCATTTATCTTGGAAACGAATGCTTCGACAACTTTAGGGTCGAAATGACTGCCGCTATTTTGTTGAATAATTGAAACAGCTTCTTCGTGCGACATTTCTTTTTTATACACTCGTTTGGACGTTAACGCATCGTATACATCTGCAACAGCGACGATTCGGGCTGGCAAATTTATACCTTCGTTTTTTAGCCCAAATGGATATCCAGAACCGTCCCATTTTTCATGGTGGCTAAGTGCAATTTGAATTGATGTGTCAATCCACGGGTCACTACCAAGCTCTTCAGAGAGCGCCAGCAGTATGTCACCACCAACAATTGTGTGGCGTTTCATTTCATTAAATTGTTTCTCGCAATATGCTCCAGGATGTAACAAAATGTTGTCAGTGATTCCAACTTTGCCAATGTCGTGCAACATTGAAGCGGCACTGATAATGGATACTTCGCCCTTTGGTAATTGTTTTGGATTCGCAGTCGCATACGCATTTGCAATAATCGATGTGTATTGTTTGATGCGTACTAGATGTGTACCAGTATCGTCGTCTCGTGACTCTGCAAGTTTTGCAAGACCGACAATCATTGCCATGCGAGAAGGCGGAGGATCGCCATTTTCTTGCGCAAGGTCAATCATGAGGAGGGCGGTTTCTGCTTCTAATCGACCTTCTTTTTCAGTTTGCAATTGCCCGCGAAGGAGTTTGTTTTCTTGAGCAAGCGAGAGAGATTGCTTGGTTGATACGTTAATTTGAGGTAGGTTTGCCATGTCTGCTTCGCAGATAAGCCAGTATTCAAGCAGAGTTTTCAATAAATGTACAGTTTTGGGATAGCCCCACTTGTGGTTTGTCCCAAAACGCGATTATTGAAGAGGACGAATGAAAACGTTAGTGAAACTAGCGTCATCACCACCTATGCCGATGGTTTTATCTTCGCCTTGGATTGTAAAACGAGACCATTTACCCACTTCACCTTCCGGTAATGTTGTTTTAATGCCATCGATTTCTACAAAAGCAGAACTCATTTCAGTGTTGCATTTAAAGTCAAACATGAGTTCGTATGCCTTGAGTGAGGTTGAAGTTGTAAGCATGCCGCTACCTTTGCTGCAATGCAGAATATTTCCTCCAGCGTTCCAATTTGTTTCATCACTCGTTACCCAACCTTGTAGGTTGATTCCGTTGAAAAGTGTGACGAAGCCAATAGATTCGTTTGCGATTTCGCTCTCTGGTATTTCAGGCGTTGAATTTGGCAACACTTTGATTATTATATTTTTGAATTGGGCTGGCGTTCCTTCTGCTTCAAAGCAGATGTATCCTTTGCGAGGTGTAATATCAAAGCCACCAGAAACCACTTTACCGTTCACGCTGAGTTTTATAGTTCCATCAATACAAGTAACAATGTAATGATTCCATTCGGGTGCAGGGTTGGACCGACGTTCGCTCGGTAGACATCGTTGCACATGTGCGCCAAGTGGATGAGGCCTGTCAGGAGTCATTTGTGCTCCCCAGATTGAAAAAATATCACCATGTGTTGTATACCAGTCAAGTTCTTTACCGTCCATTATTTGAACTTCTATACTTCTTGTGAACGGGACTCCAATTGCCGGAATTGGGTCTGACCAAACAAAGAGTCCAGCGTTGCCATTGGTAACCATGTGTCGCCAGTCGAGTTCAAGGATAAAATTTTCGTACATTTCATTTGTACGCATAATGCCTGTAGGATTTCCCGTAGTGACAATCATGTTGCTTTTCGCTACCCATGTTGTTTTGTCTCCGTTGACAATAGTCCAGCCTTCTAAACTCTCGCCATTAAAGAGAGGAGCAAATTGAGCACTCATGGAACTAGAACATCCAGTAATCAATGTAATGATTCCTAAAGTAGCGATAGTAGTTATTGATTTATTCATTTGATGAATCCTTTAAATTTGCTACAAAGAATCGACGAATCAAAAGTTCAATATCTTGTACGTCTATGTGAATCGAGTCGCCTTGAATAGTTGGCGCTTCCCCATCTATGATTTTAATTCCATTGAGTAAAACAACGGTTGAGCCTGATTGCTGAATCTCAATTGTGCACCATTCATTTTGATCAACAAGATTTGTGGTGATTGGGTAGCCAGTAATCCCGCCAGTTTTTCTGTTGCCCGCTGTTGCCAAATCAATAGCAAGTTCTCCAATAGTAATGGTCGCAGTTCCGAGTCCATTAACTTTTGCATCAAACTTGATGTTGTTATTTGTCATTACATTTGAAAGAGTCGCTTTGCCATTCCCGCTAACGACAAGGTCGCCCGCGCCTGATTCACGCCAACTCGCATCCCCTTGTGCCTCAATAGCATTTTTATTGAAAGAAACTGCATTCCAGTCCGAAGGAATATGTGTTTCGTTTTCAGCGCGGAACCTGACATCACCAAAAGCGAAGTGACCTTTTGTGCATGTAATCTTGATTGGTGCGGGTCGAAGCATGCCAGTATTTTGTTTGGTATTGACAGCAGTTTCAACGCTGTTGATTCCTACATATGAAACCATCGTAGGATCATCTTCGAATTTAATGACCAAGTCGTGCCAAATGCCGGCGCCTAGGTACCCGCCTTCTTGCTCATTAGAAAGCGTGATGGCTGCACCAATTGGCAACCGAATTTCTGCTTCGCTATTTTCAGCAAGCATATACCCCATCTTAATTTCGCCGGATGTCATTGTTGCCTTTGTGCTCATTGACTCGCCAGTTGTTGCAACAAGCGCAGACATTCCCTCGGAAGTTATAAAAGTGCTTGGGTTTTTGACATCAAGTTCTGCATTGCATAATTCAACACCATCGTTGTTCCACATGGCAAAAGCATCAGCCCATGTTAGGTAGAGCCAGCCATCTACTTCTTCGCCACGTTCAATAGGCGGTGTAGCGACTTTTGCAACGTATGCAATTGTTTCACCAACCATTTTATTGATGGTGTACGAAACTTCATTGTGAAGCAGTTCTGAACCGTCGAGGCTTTTTGCATCTTGCAGTTTTAGCATGACACATTTTCCAGATTCAAGGTTGTCAATAGTGACTTTTGCGGATAATCCATCTTCTGAAAGTTCAACGTTTGAAATCAGTAAATCTTCATTGTTTTGTTGTGGAGACCCATACTCCCACCAATAATTATAATCATATTTATTTCCAGTAATACTCGGAGTGTTTACTAGCGGTTTTGTAAACTCAAGTTCAAAACCATCTTCTACAAGATGTGCAGATTTGATTTCTAAAGGAAAATCTCCATTGAATTTTATTCGCGCAATACCACTGCCTGGCGCTAAACCGCCCCAACCTCGATTCGTCATCCCGGCGTAAAGCGTGTTGTCGGGACCATATTCGATGTGGTAAGCAGAGCCGACCCTTTTGTGTGCGATCCAACACGCGCCTTGCATAACTCCGTCAATTTCTTCAAACTGCGCGCGGAGAATTTGCCCATTTGTTAATTCTGCAATCAACAGCTGCCCATCAAATGGTCCGCCCGTATTATCTTGAATGACATTTCCAGTTGATCGGGACCATTGGTACGGCAACCAAAGAACTGGATGTTCTCGTTTAATTTCAGGATGTGGTTGCGTGTCACTTGGTTCGTCGTCGGGTTGATCTTCATACCAGCGGAGTGAAGCAGGGTGGCCATAAAAACCATTTTCTTTAACTGCATACACTGGACAAACTGGCATCCAGTCACCTTGGTTATCAGTTACGAGTAACGTACCATCATCTAATAAGCCCAACCCCGCAGGCGAACGAAACCCTCCTGCTATTGGCGTTACGTTTCCTTCTGGTGAAACTTTTAATACCCAGCCACGGTACGGGGCGCGTGATTTTCCGTGCCACCAATGTGGGTCCCAAAAACCAACATTCAAAGAAAAATATAAATTGCCTACACTGTCGGCTGGAAGCCCAAACCCAAACTCATGGTAGTTGCCACTCAATCCCCAATCTTGTGTAACAGTTTGAATTTCGTCAATAATAGTGTCATCATCAAGGTCAACGAGTTTGGAAATTTCACCGCGTTGCATGACAAAAATTTCATCGTCCACAACTGCAAGGCCGAGCCCTTCATGAAGACCTTCGCAAATTAAAGTAAATGTTGCGTCTGCAGGATTGGAAGCACTTGGATTGTCAACTCGCCACACTTGTCCACGGCGAGTGCTTGCAATTAGATCTCCATCTGACATAAAGCCAATCCCTCCAACTTCCAGGACAGCGCCTTCGGGTGGAGTCAAGTAATCTACGGTCCAATATTCTGGTGTAACTTGCGAGAGGGAAAACGAAAGAATGAAAAGCGAAAATATCATTGGATTCCCTTTGTAGCGTGGAAAATATTGCGAGTGCTTGTGCCAACGGGTATATTTGTTTCTCCCTCAAGCACTGTGCCTTGCAAAGTATTCATTTTAATTGGCGTCAAAACATTTAGAACAATGATTTGTTCAATGAGTGCCCTTGCACCTGTTGTTGGTTTGCAAAATTCTTCGACAGAAGCAACGCGATTGTTGTCTTTGTCAAAGAGGTCGTAACGGATAACGCCATGATCGTTAAGTGTGTTTGTTGATGTAAGTTGTGCCCGCAATGGGATGCCATCTTGGGTTGTGAACATTGAATTAGGATTTCCTTCTTCAACTAGAACGGAAATTTTTCCAAGAATCGTAAGTGGCGAACCACCCCTTGCCCCCCAGTCAGCCCGTTCAATAAACCTGCCTTGTCGAATCGCAAGAAGGCGGACGTCGTCAACGCGATATTCATAACTAAAACCGTCTGGATTTCCGATGATTAATCCTCTTGGGTGCAAGGCACACGCGTCATTAATCGGCGGAATCATACCTCTTGCAACAAGAGGTCTTTCTTCGACAATCATTTCTGTTTCACTGGCTGAAACTTCTTTTATTGTTTTTACAAATGAGCGTACATACGTTGCAACATCTTCGATTTGTTTTTTAGTAAGCACATCCGAGAAGGGCGGCATTGGCGTGCCTGGGATTCCTGAACTTGTGGTCTTGGAAATTGCATGCACAGTATTGCCAAACGAGAATCCGCTATCTATGAAACTTCTTGCGGGTCTATCAAGTTTAAGCAATCCCATACCGTCGCCAGAAGCACCGTGGCATTGCGCGCAGTACATCAAGTACGTGTTTTCCCCAGTTTGCTCAGTTGGAGCTTTTTCTGCAGCGATTTCTTGCGGTTGTGATGCGTCATTACAACCTGCAATGAGTACCAGATAAAATGTTACGAATGCTATTAGTTTCATATCCTATTAGGGTACAGGACGAGCTAGGTCAATTGCAGTGAGGAAGACAAGTTGCGTAGTTTTTGTGGCGAGTTCAGGCAGTATTTTGTCTGCATGATCGGAAACTCTATGATAATCCTCATGATCTTCAACGCTGAAGAAAACAGCAGGCACGTTTTTTTCTATAAACGGTGCTTGGTCACTCCTGTAAAGCCAATCTGGGTGTGCGTTTCGAATGATATGTAAATCTATTTGAGCATTTGCACGAACGATCGCCATATTTATCCGAGGAGCATCTGGGGCCCCTTCAAGAAAAATAGTATTTGGTTCTCCTCGACTAATCATGTCAAGGTTCAACAAACCACGAATTTTGTTCAGTGCTATTGGTGCATTATTCGCGAAGTGTTGAGAACCAACAAAACCAGCCTCTTCACCAGTGAATGCAATGAGAACGATGGAAGATTCTATTTTTGATGTTACTTTTGAAAGGGCGTTCCCGATGGAAATGAGAGCGGCAACTCCTGAAGCGTTGTCGTCTGCGCCATTGTAAATGCGATCGTCGCCATTTCGTTTTGGTTTTAAGTGGTCGTAATGTGCAGTAATGCATACGAACGTATCGCCGGTTCCTTTATAGATTGCTGCAACGTTTGGTGAATCGCGAAGATCATCTGTTGGTAAATACATAGAATTTTGAGATGGAAGTGGTGTAAGGCCCGCTTCCTTCCATGCAGTTGCTATATAGTTTGCGGCTTTTCTTGCTTCAATGGAACGGTAGTGCCTTCCTTGCAATGCATCTGAGGCAAGCCAAGTAACATCACGAATAATGTTTTGCTCGGTAATAGAATCAACTGGTGATGGTATTTTTGAACTGCAAGCAGTGCAACAAATGAGAAAGGAAATGACTGTGTATTTAAGCAAATTCAACTTCTATTCTCCCTGCTGCTGCAAGACCTAATACGACTTCTTCACCTTTTGAAATAATGGTGATGGAATCAGCAACCTCATTTTTGTTCGCGACTTTGATGGTTGCTCCTAAGAGAAGACCGTTGTCTTCGGCGAATTTTAAAAAGTTTGTGTTTTGATTGCCAATTCTTGCAATAGAAACAGTGTCGCCTAGTTTGCAAAATGAAAGTGGCTGAAGTGAACGCACAGGCAGTGTCCCTTCTGGAGTAGGAATTGGGTCACCATGCGGATCATGGGTTGGATGCCCAAGCAAGTCGTCCATTTTGGAAATTACTTGGTCAGAGACAACGTGTTCAAGTTGTTCTGCTTCGTCATGTACTTCGCTCCAATCCATTCCAAGAATGTTGACTAGAAATAATTCGACAATTCGATGTCTACGTACGACGTGGACTGCGAGAGTTCGACCTTCATTCGTCAGTTTTACCCCGTAGTGCGGCCTGTGTTCGACGAGCCCAGCCTGAGCAAGCGTTTTAATCATCGAAGTAGCAGAGCCGGGAGTCACAGAAAGGGCTTTTGCCAATTCGCCTGTTGCGATTTGGGTTTCACCGTCTGGATTGAGCAAAAAGAGCTCTTTTAAATAATTTTCTACAGTACTTGATATCATTGCTTGACTTATAGCATACCATAGATTAAACTTTTGATTAATCAAAAGGATTGTTTTATGCTATTAAAAATACTACTTTTAACGCAAATGCTCTTATTTTCTGCCAGCGATGCTGATGCTGCATTAGAGATAGTCGCAACAACCGGAATGGTCGCAGACATCACTCGGCATGTTGTAGGCGAATTTGGAACGGTGGATGCATTAATGGGAGAGGGTATTGACCCGCACCTGTACAAACCCACGGCATCCGATGCTCGCAAAATCATGCGTGCGGACATGATTTTTTACAGCGGGCTTTTACTAGAGGGCCGAATGACGGACACGTTTATCAAAGCAGCACGGATGGGAAAAGTTGTCTTTCCAGTTACTGAACTCATCGAAGAAACATATTTGCTTGAACCCCCAGAATTCAAAGGGCACTGGGACCCACATGTCTGGATGGATGTTTCTGCATGGGCGCATGCTGTAGATGCAATCGCGAAAGCACTTTGCGAACAAGACCCAGCACATTGTGAAGTCTATACATCAAACGCCAAAGAATACAACGAGAAATTAACTCGGCTTCATCAGTACGCTTTAGATTCCATTGCAACAATTCCAATGGAGCAACGAATTTTAATAACCGCGCACGATGCGTTTAATTATTTTGGTCGAGCGTATGGAATCAAAGTGGTTGGTATCCAAGGATTATCTACAGAGTCTGAAGCAGGAATTGAAGATGTAAATCGATTGGTGCATTTACTAGTAGACAAGGGAATTACTGCTGTATTTGTCGAGTCAAGTGTTTCAGACAGAAATGTAAATGCATTAATTGAGGGCGCTGCTTCAAAAGGGCATACAGTCGTAATTGGTGGTCGTTTATTTTCAGATGCAATGGGGAAGGGTGGAACGTACAAAGGCACATATATCGGAATGCTCGATCACAACATCACAACGATTACGAATGGCCTCGGTGGCTCAGCACCTGAATTAGGATTTGTTTCAATAAACCAAAAAGAAGAAGTGGTTGAATAATGAAAGTAGAAGCTGGACACTCAACAACCTCGCCGGTTTCAATACATGACCTTACAGTTGCTTACCAGCGAAAACCAGTTCTTTGGGATGTTGACCTGGACATTCCCGAAGGAAAACTGATTGCAATCGTAGGCCCAAACGGCGCAGGAAAAAGTACTCTCATTAAAGCAGTTTTAGATTTAGTTCCAAAAGCATCTGGGAAAGTGATGATATATGGAAGACCATTTGCAAAACAAAGAAAGTTAGTTGCGTATGTTCCTCAACGAGAATCGGTAGACTGGGATTTTCCTATTGATGCATTAGGTGTTGTCTTGATGGGGCGCTACAACAAGATTGGTTGGTGTAAGCCAGTTCGCAAACAAGATAGTAAAGCTGCCATGGAATCGCTTGAAAGAGTTGGTATGGCAGATTTTGCTCGTCGACAAATAAGTCAACTCTCGGGCGGACAACAACAACGTGTATTTCTAGCTCGAGCACTAACACAAGATGCAACTATTTATTTAATGGATGAACCGTTTGCGAGTGTTGACGCTACTACAGAGAGAGCAATCGTAAAAGTATTGGGCGATTTACGTTCGTTGGGAAAAACAGTGGTCGTGGTTCATCATGATTTGCAAACTGTAAGAGAGTATTTTGATCATGTCATTTTATTGAATATGCGTGTTGTTGCACATGGACCTGTTGATGAAGTATTTACAGATGAAAACTTAAAGAAAACATATGGCGGTAGACTGACATTGCTTTCAGAAGCCGCAGACCGCTTGGCAAGACATTGATTGCTTCGCATTCCATTTCAGATGTCCGCATCTCGATGCCATCGCTCGAACAAATTGTGCGAGTGCTTAGTCTTGAAGACTACAACACACGCGTTGTGGTCCTTGGCGTGATGGCTCTTGGGGCAGCGTCAGGTTTGGTAGGAACTTTTTTGTTGTTGCGAAAAAGAGCGCTAACTGCTGATGCTTTAAGCCATGCGACTCTTCCCGGCATAGCAGTTGCATTCATGATCATGGTGGCTTTTGGATATGATGGTAAATCACTTTTTGGATTACTTACTGGCGCTTTTGTGTTTGGTTGTATTGGCGTTCTTGCCATATTGGGGATACGACATACAACTCGGTTAAAAGATGATGCAGCAATTGGAATCGTATTAAGTGTTTTGTTTGGGCTAGGGCTTTGTCTTTTACGAATTGCTACCGAACTTCCTAGCGGAAGTGCAGCGGGCCTGAGTGGGTTTATTTTTGGCAAAGCATCCTCGATGGTTGCAAGCGATGCAACAACGATGGGAGTGGTCGCTGTTTCAATTGCACTTGTCACAATGGTCCTTCACAAAGAGTGGACGCTTCTTTGTTTTGACGAAAAGTTTGGCTCTTCTCAAGGGTGGCCGGTGATTTGGTTGGACATACTATTGATGGTAATGGTGGCGATTGTTACAGTGCTTGCCTTGCAATCTGTCGGATTGGTTCTTGCGGTTGCAATGTTAATTATCCCTGCCGCATCAGCGAGGTATTGGACATCTAAAATCACACCCATGTTACTTGCTGCCGCATCGATTGGATGCCTAAGTGGTTGGCTTGGTGCGGTCGTGAGCGCACTTGTACCCCGTATGCCAACAGGTCCAATTATTGTTTTGATTTGCGGTTTGTGGTTTATCATAAGTTTCATTGCGGGTCCGAAAGATGGCTTAATAATTAGGCAATTGACACGTTTGTATTTGAATAGACGAATTGCAAAACAACATATCTTGCGCGCGATGTGGGAAGTTTGTGAAAGTAATGCAGTGCCCGAATTTACAGTGGATTCGATTGTTTACGTTCGGTCGTGGAATAATCGAACAGTTATTCGATTGCTAAAAAAAGTTTCAAAATTAAATTATGTCACGCAGCTTCCTTCGGGCAAGTGGTTATTAACAGAATTTGGCTTTGCAGAAGCGGCACGAGTAGTACGCAACCATCGCTTGTGGGAAATGTATTTAATTACGTATGCTGATATTGCGCCTACCCATGTTGACAGAGATGCAGACATGATTGAACATGTTCTTGGCCGTGATCTTGTTGCAAAACTTGAGTTGCTTCTTGACGCAACAAAAATACCTCAGAGCCCGCACGCAATTGGGGTGACGCAGTGACGTGGTCAATAATTGATACTTGGATTGTAATTATTGGTGGACTCTGCGCTGCAGGGTGTGCAATTCCCGGAGCAATTCTTGTTTTAAGAAAAATGAGTTTAATGGGAGACGCAATTAGCCATACGGTCTTGCCAGGAATCGCAATTGCATTCTTGATTACAGGCAGCCGCGACCCCATGGCG
Source organism: Phycisphaerae bacterium (assembly GCA_018701395.1). Lineage (GTDB taxonomy): Bacteria > Planctomycetota > Phycisphaerae > Phycisphaerales > SM1A02. The sequence continues at coordinate 15,268 of JABIWU010000057.1, forward strand.
ATGCTGATTGGTTCGGTAGTAGTTGGTTTAGTAACAGCATTTTTAGTGCAAGCAATTCAAACATTTGGAAAGGTGGAAGCCGGCGCTTCCATGGGCATTGTGTTCACTGTGTTGTTTGCATTTGGGCTAGTTCTTATGAGGCAGGCTGTAGATCATGTTGACATTGACCCCGACTGTGTTCTTTATGGTTCAATCGAACTTGCATGGTTTGATCAGGATCCAGAGGGGTTAGGAATACCTCGTGGAGCAATCGTCAACGGCGTGATGCTTTTGGCAAATTTATTGTTGTTGCTACTTTTTTACAAAGAATTCAAAATAACTTCGTTTGATCCTGCTCTGGCAAAAGCACAAGGGTTTCAACCCTCTTTTATGCATTACATGTTGATGACGATGACTGCGGCAACCGCAGTGGCAGCATTTGAGACTGTCGGTTCGATTCTCGTTGTTGCAATGTTTATCGTTCCGCCCGCAACAGCGTACTTGTTGACAAATAGATTTAGCATGATGTTTATTCTTGCAATCTTTCTCTCGGTGTTAGCAGCCATCATTGGGCATATTTCAGCAATTACGATTCCAACGTGGTTTGGTTTTTCTGGAACGAGCACCGCTGGTGCCATGGCAGTTGCAACGGGGGCACTATTCCTAGTTGCATGGGTTGTTTCTCCACTGGATGGAATGCTCGTACGTATGTGGCACTTATTTTCAACGCGATTGCATGTTGTTCGAGAAGATATTCTTGGCGTACTCTGGCGACTAGAAGAAAGAGGACAAAAAGAGCTACTACTAGTTCAGTTGTCAGAAGCGATTGGAACGACCCCATTCTTAGTTAAGATTAGTTTGCAACTATTGCAAAAGAGAAATGTAGTATCGAAAACGAAGTTGTTTTGGTCGTTAACTGATTGCGGAAGAAAACAAGCAGCTGCTATTGTTCGTTCTCACCGTTTATGGGAGGTGTATCTTGATAAACATTTTCCTCAGGACGTGCACCAATTGCATCAATCTGCAGAGAGGTTAGAGCATATTACAACCCCAGAAATGCAAGTAAAACTTGGTAATGCAAAAGAAGACCCACATGGAAGTCAAGTGCCGGCTGACGAGTAAGGCGCGAATTGGTATCCTGCTGTTATGAAACTATTATTTTCAATTCTGTGTTTATTTGTTTTAACTTCTTGTTCGACTTTTTCTAAAGATGGGACAGAAGTCATCACTCGTCCATTTTCCGATGTTGATAGCGAACGGAAAATTGTCCTGTCAGTAGGGCGAACTTTTGAAATTGTTCTTCCTAGTAATCCAACAACTGGATATAGTTGGACGCTACTTATTGAGAACCCTAAAATTATTTCAAATGAATCGCACGCATATACTCCTGACGCGGGCGGCAGGGTAGGCGTTGGCGGAAATACAATTTGGAATCTCAAAGCAAGAAAAGAAGGAGAAACTTCATTGACTTTTTCTTATCAACGTCCGTGGGAAGAAAACACACAACCAACAAAAGTTGTTTCGTTCACTGTTAGTGTTAATTAAGAGCGAGTTTGTACATATCTTCATATCCCTTGGCGACTGTATCAGTGTTTAACCACTGCAAGATATGCTCTCGACCTTTTTTGCCTTTTGTATCGAGTGCTTCTTTGTCATTGACGAGGGTTTCAATTGCGTTTGCAAAAGCTTCTGGAGTTCGGTCAGCAATGACTGCACCGCCTTCTTGAAGTTCCTTCCAAATGTCAGTGCCCCTCGTGCCGATGGCGGGGGTTTCGCAGAGCATGGCTTCCGGATACACAAGACCAAAGTTTTCTTGTTGAGTTGGAAGTGCAAAAACATCCGCCATTGCATACAGCGATAATTTTAAACTGCCAACAACAAGACCAAGGAACGAAGTTTCGTCTGCAACACCAGCAGATTTTGCACGCTCTTCGAGCGTTTTTATGTACGCTTCATCGCCAGTGCCTGCAATGAACAAGCGAATGCTGCTTCCTCTTTGTTTTACTATTGCAATGGCATCGATGAGAGTTTCAATAGATTTTTTTTCATGCACCCGACTTAAAAAGAGTACAGTTGGTGCATCTGATTTGCCGTAAACATCGAAAGCCTCTTGTGGGCTTGGTACATTTTTGTAGGGCTCAAGGTCAACAATGCAAGGGACGATGGCAACTTTGTTGTGCTTGAACCATCGTGACGCTTGTCTATTTTCTTCCTCGGCTGTTGTGTGAAAAACTGCGGCAGTACGAACCATTCTTCTTCCAACGGTTGCTAAGTAAAATTTCTTTTTTGAACCACGCTGTGTCATGCACCAGTCATCCAGCATGCCGTGGATACTAAGTACCCAAGGTGTGCCAATGCTGTCGCAAATTTTTGCAATTTGCGGATTTGATGGATCCCACATGGCATGCACATGAACAACCTCGACGTTTTTAATGGCTTTTGAAGCAACTGCAAGTTGTTCTGCAGTTAGTCTCTTGCCTGATTTTTCAAATTGACCAAGGCAAATCACACTTGGCGTGTTTGGCTCTCCATTTTTCCAAGATTCTGGAACATCAGTGTCATCGCATGTAAGCCAAATTACATCGTGCCCACGGTTAGCAAGAACAGTACAAATATCAATAGCAACACGAACTGTTCCGCCCTCGGTTAGTCGTGTAGTTGGAAAGTAGTGTAAAAGTTTCAAAAGAGTCGGCGCTTTCATTGGCGGATTATTTTAAATTGACAATCTCAAATTTGCCTAGGAGAACACCATTGCGATGGTTTTCAGGAACTCGTCCAATCGGCCAAGCGTCGGTTAATTCAACTAATGCCCAATCTTCATTTTTGTATCGGACCGTATGGTCGTCCTGTTGTGTTTGAACTTGTACACCTGCAAATAAATGGTCTTTCATGACGATGAAAATTACATCAACTAAATCTATGCTGCGAACTAACGAGGCAAACAGCAAACACTTCGAGTCGCAATCTCCCCATTCATTGCTCAGGGTTTCAAGTGGCATCATTGCGCCTGCAGTAAGAATCGTTTCGCCTTCTTCATTTATTCTAGAGTCAGATGGAATTCTATAATTTAATGATTGTACGAAAGAAGCAAACGCGCCAACTAATTCTATCTTTGTTCTGTATCCTTTTTTTCTTGCAGAACTTTTAATTGCTTTTGCAACATCTCGGATGGGGTTTTTGCTTTGGTCAATAACCCAGTTATAATCAACGCTAAACCTATTGCCTTTTGAATACATTTTGATGCCGTGTTTTGCAGCACTGTCTGAAAGTTGTTTTTGCTTTTCTTCTAACTCTTTAGAATCGTGGTACGTAAAAGAAGTCCAACTTTTTGGTATTCCAAATGAATTGATCGCGAATTCAACACTCGCGTCGTCTATTTTTACTAGGCAAGAAAGTTCTTCCATTTTTGCGCCTTGTTGTATCACAGCAACATCCCCATCCCAACGGATTACTTCTCTCGTATTAATGTCACTCCACTTAAACGAAGAACGACTTGTGCCAAATGCAAAAGCAGTGGTGGTTGAGAGCAGAAGTCCAATAGTGATGGTGGTGTTAATTTGTACCATGAGCAACTGTTTCGGCTGTGATTTGAATCGCACGTTCAATTTCTTCGCGTGTTACATCAAGGTGAGTGACGTAGCGAATCTTTTGCGAATCAAGGGCTTCAGACATAATTCCGTTATCCCTTAGTTTTCGGCATAAAGAAGCGCCATCTCCAAGCATTTTGTCAATAACGAAGAAAACAAGGTTTGTATCAGTCGTACTTGCATCGCAAGTGATTCCATCAATGGATTGAAGACCATTTGCGAGAATTTTGGCGTGCTCATGGTCGGCTTGTAGGCGTTTTAGCTGATTGTCCAGAGCAAAAAGTGCTGCCCCAGCGAGGATCCCAGATTGCCGCATGGTTCCTCCAAACATTTTTCTGAAATGTCGTACTTTCTTTATCGTTTCCTTATTCCCTGCAACAATTGAACCAGCGGGGCACCCAAGCCCTTTTGAAAAGCAAGCAGAGAGCGTGTCGAAAGGCTTTGCTAAAGTCGCAGCATCGATACCGGATGCAACCACAGCATGCCAAATTCTTGCGCCATCAAGGTGCGTGTTTAACCCAAACTCATGTGCGGTTTCACAAACGTCGATTAGCTGGTCTTGTGGCCAGATCGAACCACCACCTCGGTTGTGCGTATTTTCAAGTGAGACGAGTCTACTCGTGCCAAAATGAAAATCGTCAGGTCGAATTAAAGCGCGAACATCAGCACTCGTGAAAAAGCCCCTGTTTCCATTTGCAATTGCAAAACTGCATCCACTGAGTGCCGCAGCGCCGCCGGCTTCGTAGTAAACAATGTGGCTATCCCTATGGATAATAATTTCATCGCCTGGTTGTGTTTGCGAACGAATTGCGAGTTGGTTCGCCATTGTTCCAGAGGGAACAAAGCACGCATCTTCTTTTCCGAACATCGAAGCGCAACGTTCTTGCAATGCATTAATAGTAGGATCATCTCCCCAAACATCATCGCCAAGCGGGGCTTGCATCATTGCTTCCCGCATACCAGTTGTAGGTTGCGTTACGGTATCACTTCGTAAATCAATTAGTTTCGTCGACATGCCTACGATTGTAAGCGTACTGCGCTTGTTCTGTGTATTATTGTTCTATGATTAATTGGAAATGGTTTATTGTAGAAGGCGTCGTTTTGATAGCACTTGGTTTTTTTGCGATTGTACGACCCGGAATTGCAGCTGAAGCAATCGTGGAACTCATCGGCTGGTTACTCCTTTTTGTTGGCGGCATCGCCTTGTTTGGTGGAGTTACTTCACAATCAGGACCGCGTAAGCCGGTGTCACTTGGCGGTGGTCTGGTTGCATTGATTTTCGGGATGATTTTTCTTTTACTCCCCTCGCCAGCATTAGCAACTATTACTGTAATTCTTGCAATCTTCTTTTTGCTTTCCGGTTTTGCAGAAATTTCAGCTTCGATGTCACTCCGCTCCTTGGGCGGACATTCCAACCATTGGGGCATGGCGTTTTTTAGTGGCATGCTTGGAATTATGCTCGGAGTAATCATGTTGACATCTTGGCCATCTTCGTATGAAATTATTGGTTTGTTACTTGGGATCAACTTTTTGTTAAGTGGTTCTTATTTGCTTTCTTTAGGGTGGTTTTTTAGAAACGCTCCTGCGCATTAAAGATGAATAACTCTGCTTCAAAACGACTTTCATTTAGCGCTTGGATTGTCGTACTCGTTGCCGCAAGTGTGGTTGGTTTTATTGCTTATTTTTTCGCGTTCATGGGCAAACAATCTGATTTGTTTAGAGATTCAGTTTCTCACAACACATCATGGTTGTTGTATTTGTTGCCCGCGATAGGATTAACCAGTATTACATTGCTTCGATTTAAGTTTTTTAATGGAACAGAAGGAACGGGTATTCCCCAAACGATTGCAGCCTTAGAACAGGAAACAGATACAGAGAAGCAGTCTTTGTTGTCGCCTAAAATATTATTTGGAAAAATACTATTAACTACAGTCGGTTTGTTTAGCGGCGCATCGATGGGCCGGGAAGGTCCAACAGTTCAGGCGGGCGCTTGCATCATGTTTTACTGCAGAAAAATTGTCTCACTTCCACAACATGTAGTGCAACGCGGTTTAATTTTAGCAGGCGGCGCTGCTGGGATTGCAGCAGCATTTAATGCTCCTGCGGCGGGGATCGTTTTTTCTATTGAAGAAATAGGAAGGTCATTTGACAAAAGAAACCTTGGAGTTTTACTTGCCGTCGTTGTTGTTGCTTGCGCTTTTTGTATTGGTTTGTTTGGCGATTATTGGTTCTATGGAGACATTCCCATCTCGCTAGCATCGAATGCGGAATGGGCGTTGGTGCCAGTGGTCGCAATCGGTATGGGTTTATTGGGAGGGTTATTTTCACGCTTTATTGTGTACTTTTATCCGAGAGTTATGAAAGTAATGATGGCTCGACCTGTACTTGTACCAATGGGAATTGGTTTAGCAATAGGATTGCTCGGTTGGTTATCCGCTGGTCAAACACTCGGCACTGGTTTTATAGAAGCAAAAATTATGTTGGTTCAAGGCGAGGAACTGGATTGGTATTACGCGCCGCTTCGTTTGTTTGCAACGGCGTTAACGTTACTAAGCGGAATTCCGGGTGGTCTATTCGACCCATCGCTTTCTGCGGGCGCCGGTTTTGGTCAGTGGTTTTCTGATCTCGCACATACTTTTGAGTGGGGAAAAGACGTAGACTCAAAAATGATCATGATGATTGCAATGGCTTGTTTTTTTGCGGCTGTTGTGCAAAGCCCAATTACATCCGTTGTGATTATGGCTGAAATGACAAATTCAATATATGCGATTATGCCGATGCTAGCAGGCGCTTTAATTGCCTATGCAATTTCAACTCGTATTTGCTCTTGCTCGATTTACGTAGCGCTTGCAAGTACTTACTTTAAAGATAGTCGTGTGGATGAATCGCCGCGAGAAGCGTGTATCGATTGACGTGCAATTTTTCTCAAGTGTTGAATTCTGCATAGCACATCACTCATAGACATATTTAATACAACGTGAATTTCCCATGGGGAAAGACGTTCAGCAAAATGAAGTGCAAGAACCTGCCGGTCAGTCCATGACAAATTTGAAAAAAATGAACCAAGTCGGTCAGTGTACTGGTCTGTTTGCAACCTGAGATTATTTACTTTATTCGTTGGTAACGATTGTGGACCAATATGTCCAAGTGGTGATGTGTCGGCGATCATGGGCGACTTCCTGTCTTTGTTTGAAGCCAGCACTCCGCTGGCTTAGTTAGAGAAGTAGGTATGGCTAAGATTTCATTCAATAATATTATTTTGAATTTTTTTGAAGAACTGTGAAAAGATTGATTCGTATGAGTGTTGTCTGTTTGGTGGCAAGGAAACCATCTCTCATTAAACAAACCCTTCTCTCTCTCTCTTTCTTTCTTCTCTACTCTGCGAGCCCACGCCACAAGCGTGGGCTCGCGGCGTTTTATGCCTTAATTGGCTTAAAAGTGCTTAATTCGACCCGAAAAACCAGATTCCGCAATGGTAACCATCATCATCTGCGGTGGAACTGCTCCAAGCCACCATCATTGGCTGGTGAACAGCGGTGCCTTCTGGTAAATAACGAGTAATAATGCCCGTCATACCTTCAGAAAGTGGGAATTGCGAAATAATTCGCATCCCTCCATCACTTCTATCCACAACCCGATAGCGTACAGGCGTATCAAAATCGTGGCTCCAGCGGAGTACCGCTTCGCCATGGAATTCAGTTCGAGTGCGATCTCTTCGGTTATTGTCAATGGAGGCGTTATCAGGGCGAATGCTTTGGTCATGTATCATTTAGGAAGATTCGTCCAAATCAAAGAGCAACTTAACTTGTTGTAATCAAATTATTTACGGTTTGATTCAAATGCACGAACCTGTTCCTCTGCGTGGTAGGAACTTCGAACGAGCGGACCAGATTCTACGACTCTGAAGCCGAGTTTTAGCCCGATTTCCTTATATTTTGCAAATTGATCGGGATGAACCCAACGGTCAATTGGAAGGTGATTTCGGCTTGGTTGTAGATATTGGCCAATAGTGATAATCTCAGCATTTGATTTATCTCGAATATCTGCGAGCAACGTGGAAATTTCTTCATCAGTTTCGCCAATGCCAACCATTATTCCCGTTTTGCATACAAGCCCTGCATCAGAAATGCGTTTTAGAACTTGCATCGACCGGTCGTACGTGGCTTGGGGTCGAACCGCCCCGTGCATTCGGGGTACTGTTTCGAGGTTGTGCGCCAATATCTCTGGTTTAGCAGCAAGTACAGTTGCTAAATCGTCCCTGTTGCCTTTAAAATCACCAATTAATGCTTCAACTGAGGTTTCTGGTGCGAGTCTATGCACTGCTTCGATGGTTTCAGCCCATATTTGAGCGCCGCCATCGGGTAAATCATCTCGGTCCACGCATGTAATAACAATATGTCGTAAGCCCATCAGTGCAATGGATTTACCGACGTTCTTTGGCTCATCGTAATCTGGCGGGTTTGGCTTGCCCGTTCGGACATTGCAAAAACCGCAAGAGCGCGTGCAGATATCGCCAAGGATCATTATTGTCGCAGTTCCTCTTGTCCAGCAATCTCCAATATTGGGGCATGAAGCTTCTTGGCAAACGGTGCTTAGTCCATGTTCTTTCATATTTTTCTGCATCGCAAGGTATGCATCGCCGCCAGGAATTTGAGCTCGAATCCACGAAGGTTTACGTTGCATCAACAAAGTCTGCGAGCCGTCATCGTTATTTAAGACTTGCGCACTTAAATCAACTGTCGCCGAACTTCGTGTCGTGCGTGCCGTATCACCACCAAGTGGTTTGGGATGTCTAGAAGAAGGAAATGAATTTATCACGAGAACTACATTCTACCAGATATGGCGCTGTATTCACTCATCATTGGCGCCGACATTGGTCGATGAAGTCCGATACCATCCCGCATATTGATAGTGCGGGGGCTATTCTTTGGAGCATTGAGCGGTAAAGGCAAATTTTTGATTAACTGGAATATAATGAGTTTAAAATCCTACGCAACAATCTTTCAAACAAGTAGCGTCGCAGTTGTTGCTGGCTTTTTCTTACTTGGTTGCAATTCAAATGCTTGGATGGGTGATCCGAGTGCTCAGGGCTATTACAAGCCTACGCCAACGACGATCCCAATTCTTGACAGGATTGACATAATTGAAGAACCTGACGTTTGGCCTCAACTGTCAAAAGTTACACCGATGGACTTGATGCCATCTGATTTGACCTATCGAATACACCCAGCAGATGTTTTAGATTTGAAAATTTTTGGTTTGTACCAAACAAATCAACATTATCCTGTCACCAGAAGAGTGGATGTTGGCGGTCACTTTCGAGTTCCAGAACTCGGCGATGTTTTAGTTGCCGGTTTGACTGTGCAAGCCGCACAGGATTTAATTACAAGTGAACTTGGCAAAAAAGTACTAACACATCCAAGTGCACAACTTGAAGTAATTGATCAAACAGCATTGACGTATACCGTATACGGCGGATTGTCAAGATGGGGTTTGTTTACATTGCACAATCCAGATTTGCGACTTGTCGATGTACTCGCTCTTGCGGGAGGTGTCCCCCAATCTACGCAAGAAATTTATGTTATTCGCCAACTTGAAGTTAGCGATACTGTGCTTCCATCTTGGGACCATAGCAATGCTGCAAAGAACCACGAAACTCCTCTGAATAGTAAAACGCCAACAACTACACCAGTTTCAAAACCACACCAACCAAGTGTGGACATTGAAGATTTAATAAAACAATTAGATTTGGGCGAAGGCGCTCCGTCAGATACACAAGTTCCAGCGCCGACCCTAGATGAAACACAAACTGAGAATGACGCAGATATAACTTCGTTAATTAACCAACTTGACATTGGTGATACAACCGAGCAACCATCCCATTCAGTTTCGCCAGGAATTATCCAAACAGGGAATCATGAGTTAATTGACATCGACGATTTAGTCCCTGATCGAAACTCCGCTTCCAACTTTACTGCACAGCAACTTCCTGTTGACATCGATGACCTCATTACACCAAGTGCTAAGCCGACGACTGATTCCGCTTTTATTTATGTTCCTGAGAGTGACACTTGGATTCCAGTAAGTACTGGCCCAAAAAAAGCAACTCGATTAGACAACACTACTAGCAAAGACCAAAATGCTCAGGCATCGGTTGTCCTCGAACGAATTATTGAAATCCCATGGGGTTTGCTTAAACAGGGCGATAGCAGATACAACATCGTAATTCGACCTAAAGACCGCGTGTATGTAAAAGGTGTGCCACTGGGCAACTTGTACATTCGCGGCGAAATCAGTCGGCCAGGAGTTTACGATTATCCAAGAAGCGGAAAGAAGATTACTCTTTCAGAGTTCATAACTTCTGCGGGTGATTTGGGCCCAATCGCAGTCCCTGAAAAAGTAAGTCTTACGCGTCGATTTGGTGATGTTCAAGCAACAGTCACACTTAACTATGCAGCGATTCTTCAGCGAACAGAACCAGATATTTTCTTGAAACCAAACGACCACATCAGTATTGGCACTTCATGGGGTGCAACTCCAATGGCGATTATTCGAAATGGTTTCAGGGCAACGTACGGCTTTGGTTTTCTTCTTGATCGGAACTTCGGAAACGACGTCTTCGGAAGGCCTCCGTAAACAAAATATATCGGTAACTCTTTTTGCTGAACACGGTACTACTGTAGGCGTACTGTTGTTGCGCAAGGAGGGTATTGAAGAATGCTTTAAGCTATATGTATAGAGAGAGTCATTCTGAACCGATTATAGAAAACCATGTTTAAAGCATTAGAAATGCAATCTACGGAAGAAGTTTCCCCAAAAAGACTATTACTTTGGTCAATAGTTATTTTTGTTGCATTTACATGGATCTTTTGGGATTTTCTTCAGCGACAATTTTTGTTTGCAATACAACAGCAAGCAGACTGGGGTCACACACTTATTATTCCGTTTATTTCGGGCTATTTTATATGGCTTTGCAGGGGGAAAATTCTTAGCGAACCCTTTAAGCGGGCTCGAAGCGGCATTTTGCTCCTTCTGCTCGGTTTGGGTTGGTATACGCTCTGTGCTCTGGGGCCTACCGCGATGCATCACCACAACCTAATGGGTTTTGGAGTCTGTCTCTCCATTACTGGGCTATGCTTGTATTTGTTTGGGTGGCGTGCGATGCAGTATCTTTGGTTTCCCCTTTTATATTTGTTTGTGTTTGGGCAATCGATTTCAGATCGCTTTATGGAAATCGTCACGTTTAAATTGCAAGACATCGCATCTATTGGCTCTTATTATGGACTTACGATTCTTGGTTTAGATGTGACTCGAGCGGGGAATACGTTGGAAATTTTTTACAACGATGTTGCATATCCTCTAAATATTGCAGAAGCATGTTCCGGCATGCGAATGCTGATGGCTTTTTTAGCGCTTGGCGTTGCAATGGCATACACTGGGTTGCCGTATCTCTGGCAACGAATAACACTTGTAGTATTAGCATTGCCAACAGCGGTTTTTGTCAACATACTTCGGGTAATGTCTTTAGGGCTGCTGAGTATTGCAGACAGTGGATTAGCCGCAGGCGATTTTCATACATTTATTGGGACGCTTTGGTTAATACCTGCTTTTTTAATTTACCTTGGAATCGTATGGATTCTTAAAAATTTAATCATTGAAGAAGATGAAATAGAAGAACCCGAAGAAGAAATTAGCCCACTGCGATTTCGAGGTACCGCAACTACTGGGTTTGTTACTGCGGTCGTCATTTTGTCGGTTTCAGCAGTTGCTTTGCAAATTGGAGTGAGCGCACTGAATGTGTATTTGAAAAAGGAAGCAGTTTTTCCTAGAAAAGTTTTTTCCGTGTTGCCCTCGACCATTGATGGGTGGAAACGAATCGGAGAGGATGCTAGGTTTGACTCTGCGGGCGTTGAAGCACTCGGTACAGAGTTGTACTTAACAAGAGCATATGCAAGCTCAGATAAAACATTGCCTGTTATTCAACTACACATTGCGTATTACACAGGTCAAATTGATGCAGTGCCACATGTGCCAGACAGATGCATGGTTGCTGGAGGGTATGTCCCTCTTACAGCGGAACCAATTACCGTAGCCATGCACATTGATAATTCTGATTGGGTAATAGACCAAGCAATTGGTCAAAATGGCACCCAATATCCAATGATTGAGCAGTGGGACCCAATTCAAGAAACTAATGAAATAATTCATTTTCCACTGGGCGACTTCGAATTGCGTTGCACTGAATTCATACATCCAAAACTAGGCGATAACCATGTTTTCGCTGGCTATTTGTTTATTGCCAATGGAAAAACCACAGCGTATCCAGAAAGAATTAGAATGCTCGCATTCGACAGATCGTCAAAATATGCTTACTACTGCAAGATACAATTTACAACACGTGGCGGTCCTCAATTCACTATGGACGAATTTAATGCGCTCGCTTCAGGATTTTTATCGAGCGCACTTCCAGAAATTATGCGTTGCCTCCCAGACTGGGCTGAGGTAACAGATCAAACTCAAACAACCCTTCTTCAAGATAATCAGGAGCCGTGAATTAGATGGCAAAAAAGAAATATAAGTCTGTACATAATAAGAAACGCAAAAATAATTCTGTTCACGGAAGTAAAACGAACAAGAAGTTGATAAAGATCTTGGTTGTTGCAACGTTACTCGTCGGCAGTGTGCTAGTTGGCTTGATTTATATGAACATGAAAAGCGCGGTTTCAAATGTTGCAAATGCAGACGAAAGTATGGAATTGGGTGACTTTCGAAAAGCATATAAGTTATACGGCAAAGCGGTCAGCAAAGAGTTAAACAACCTCGATTACATTTCGAAGTTGCAAAACGCACTTATCCAGATTACACCTAAGACGCAGGAAGAAGCAGTAGATTTCTACAACAGATATATTGAAACGTTAGTTCACGCTGCTAGATACAACCCCTCAGACATAGACGCTCAACTTGCAGTGGCAAATGAAATGCACAGAGCCGCACGAGTTACAGGAGGTTTGAATTATTGGAAGCGACTACAATTAGCTGCAAAGGCTGGGCTTGAGCATATTGCACTTGATAACCCTCGTCGTCACGAGTTGACACTGTTCGTTGGCCTTTCTTCGTTGCGCATCGAAGATGCGACCATGACTGAAACATATGATGCAATAGGTCACGTACGATTCCCGGGCGAAAATGAAATTGAACTTGCAATTGAAGCAGACCCAGGGAATGCTATTGCATGGGCTGCACTTGCTCACGGAAGGATGGCACTATATTATCGTTTAACTGCGCAGGGCAAAACTAAACAAGCGAGCCTCAATTTCCAATTAGCAAATGAAACTATGCAACAAGCAATTGAAGTTGCAGGAGAAAGTTTTGATGTTTTGACTACGTACTTCAGGGATGTTTTGCTACAGAGGGGCACTCTAAATCAACTTCACTTGATGGACCCAAGAAAAGTTACGCAAGAAGAGTTAGAAATTGCCGAGTTGAAAGTCACTGATGCACAAGATGCACTCATTGAACATTTTGACCCAGAAATACACGGTTCGCGCACACCAGAGGTTGTAAGTTTATTGCTCAAAGCATCCAAAGAAGGGCCTGATGTTGCGATTCAAATTTTACAAAAACATATAGACCGATACCCTAAAGATTATGCAAGAAGGTATTTGTTTTCGACTGTGTTGAGGCAAAAGGATAGGCTTGACGAAGCAGAGGAAGTTGTACAAGTAATAATTGATGCGCCACAACAGACGGTGTCACTCGAAGCGATTGAACAATTTTCCTTACATGCACCTTCAGCCCATTTATTGGTTGAGCTGGCAATACATAAAGCGATTCGCGAGGAAGACGAAACTGTTAGGCAGCAATTGATTAAAGAAGCAAAAAATAGTAGAGAACTTTTGTTAGGATTTGTTTCAAATAATAAAAAGAATAATTTGCTTTTGTATGCCGATGGATTGATTGCGCTTGCGGAGAAAAACTACGATGTTGCAACAGCCAAGATTGAGTTAGTAATTTCTCGAGTACCAATTCCGACTCCCCAACAACTTCGACATGCTGCAATCGCTCTCGCAGAAACTGGCTCAAAAGGTTTGGCGACAGTACGATTAGCATCTGCTATTGAGCAAGAGCCAGAAAATTTAGCGAACTACCTGTTAAAGGCGAGACTGGAATTGCAAATGTCAGATTTTGTTGCAGCCAAGCGGACGCTTAATAGACTTCCTGATTCTGCTAAAGAAGTAGAGCAAGTTGCAGAGTTGCTCGACATCATCGCAATGAAAAATTCTGATTCAAATGAAACAGTGTTTACAGACGAAATTCTTTTCGTAATTGCAAGCGCTGAAAGAATGTATTCTCTGGGGCAAGTCCAAGAAGCAATTACATTGTTGCTTGAGGAAATAGATAGAACTGAGTCAAAGGATTGGCGTTTGCTTGTAGCAGTGTCCAACCTATATATGAACAACGAAGATATAGAATCAGCAATTGCTTATCGCAAAGAGGCACTCCAACTGCGTCCTAACTTGAAGTTGCAAAATGACATAATTGCAATGGAGAGCGGGGATCGCGTTGAAGCAGTAATTGCAATCATCAACTCTCGCGATTTACCAGAAGGCGAAACTGCCCAGCGCATCGCTGTTGAATTGTATTCCCTTGGAATGAAGCAGCGGAATTCGCAAATTCGCTGGAGCCGCATGGGAGATAAAACGGCAGCAGATGAAGCGGAGGTAATTTCTACGAAAGCATTTGAACATAGTAAACAATATCAAGAACGAGCATTAGAACTTGGAGTAAATGCAGCATCAATCACATTGATGCAATTCAACCAAGCGCTGTTTGACAAGGACTTGGATTTAGCAGATGAACTAATCAACGAATATAGTTCAATGTCATCAGATGAAATTGAATTGTCCGGAATGAAAATTAGTTCTCTCTTGTTAAAAGGTGAAATGGCAAAGGCAGATGGCGATTTTGCATCGGAGCAAATCCACTATAAAGATGCGTTAGAAATTGCACTGGCAAATACTGAAGAAAGGCCATTTTCAGATGTTACTTGGAGTGTTCTAGGTATGGTGCACTCTGCTATGGGTAATCTGGATAAAGCGCTTTCTGCGAACGAAGAGGCGTATCGAATTGCACCAAAATCTAAAGAGAACGTTCGTAGTTATGTTGGGTCTTTGTATTCAACAAATGCAGATGCAACTCGCTTGCTTCGAGTCATCAGACTTGCCCGGACGCAACACCCTTCAGATAAGCAAATATTGGAAGTTTGGTTAGATATGGAATCTCAAAGAGGGAATCTTAGTGATGTTCTTTCATATCGAAATGAACGGTACATGCTTAAACCTAAAGATAGAAACAATACGATTAATCTTGCTGCGTTCTATATGCAAACTAAACCAACTCACGAATTGTTATTGAATGTGGATGGAAGTAAAAAGTATCCAAACAGAACATGGGAAAAATTACCTTCCCTTAGACAGAATGAAATTTTAAGAGAAGCGGAAACAGAATGGGTTACGATGTCGAATAGTTTGCTTGTTGATTTGGCGAAAGAGGTTGACCCCACAGTAAAAAGTTGTTTTCTTCACGCAAGTGTACTACGTGATAGAGGACGGCTTGACGAAGCATCGAAAGTTTGGGAAAAATTCATTGAAACTCGAAAAGGAACGGATGAGTTTTCTTTGGCGTCAATTGCGGCAGCAGATTTCTTTATGAAAGCAGATAAAGTTACTCAAGCGATTGTTTTGTTGAAGTCTGCCGTTGAATTCCAAAGTGATATATTTGAAGTTGATTCCGCGCTCGGTTCAATGTATTTCTTGCAAGGCGAATATGCGCTCGCGGCGGAATCGTTAGAAAGACCAACACAGGCAACAAATGACATGGCGCTTCAATCGCGAAGAATTGAAGCGTTGGCGATGTCAAGTCAGTTTGAAGAAGCGGAAAAAGCGCTGGTTCATTTTAAAACTTCAAATAATGCCTTTTCTGCTGCGACACTTGAAGCAACAATTCATAGGGTGCAAAGTTCAGTTTATTTAGCACAAGGCAAAATGGAAGAAGCGACCGAATCACTTGCTAGGTATAGAAAGTCGCTTAAAAAGGCTATCGATGCCGACCCGACGAGCATGCTACCTTACTTTAGACTTTGTTCAAGTTTGTTGAACGAATATCGGTTGACTCAAAATAAAGAATTGCTTGAGGAAGCGCTTGTAATTGCAGATGCTGGGGATAACATTGGCGCTACGGGCGCTACGGGCGCTACGGGCGCTATGGGCGCTACGTTAGAACAGTTCGCTATAATTCGTGCCGATGTCCTTCAAGCAGACGGACAACTGCAACGAGCAATAGAAAGATTAGTTCGGTACATTGCTGAAACTCCAAGTTCTGACGCTGCTCGTCAACGATTAGTCGAGGCTTATCTTGATTCAAATAATGTAAATAGAGCAATTGCAGTAGTAGAAGAAGGCATACAAAATAATCCAAGAAGTAGTGTTTGGCTTAATCGATTGGGCGATTTGGAATTTCGTGTAAATAACAATAGAGAAAATGCGGCCATTGCATATATCGATGCAATGAAAATAGCCCCGACAGTAAGCCAATTACTCATACTCAATGTACTCACTCGAACAGAGCAATCTATGCCAGACCTAGATTTGATTGCAATGGCACGAGGCGTAGCATCCCAATTACACCCTGCTGCAAAATCTATTGAAGCAAAATCTTTGATGAATCTTAATCGCAGCAGGGAGGCTGTTGCAGCAATGGAAGTTTCATGGGGAATGTACAACACTGGAATTGATCGTGGTTGGATTCCTGCAATTTCAATTGTTGATTGGTTTGTAGATTTAAAACCATTATTTAAGAATGGGCCAGAAGAAGGCGAACGTATGGCAAGAAGATTGGCTTCAGGAAAACTTACTTCTGAACAGCAATATGGTCTTGCGAATTTTTACAAAGAATACGGAGTTCAATACGTTGATAAGACAATTGCATTGATTGATGAATCTGTCAATGACTCTCGCACTGATACAACTATGCGTGCAAACCTTCTTAATTTAAAAGGCGGGTATTTAGTAGAAGTTGGTAAATTTGAAGAGAGCAAAGCCGTATTCAAGCAACTAGTTGAAGAATTTGATTCAGCATTAGTGTTAAATAATTATGCCTATGTTGTCGGTGTTTACATGAACGAACCTGAAGAAGGATTAATTCTTGCGAAGAAAGCCGCAAAAAAAGCACCAAGAAACCCTTCTATTATTGACACTGTTTCAGAGTTGTATCAGCGTACGGGTAACTTTGTGAAAGCGGCTGAAATGCTTGACTATCTTGTAATATTAGACCCCTCAAATGCTAAAGCAATGGCTAAATTGGCTATTTTGAATTCTGAGCAACTTAAGCAACCCGAAAGAGGAATTATCTTTGCAGAACGAGCAAGAAGTATCTCGCCACGCCTTCCAGAAGTGCTTGATGCGCTCGGATGGAGTTATTTCCAGCTAGGTCGTGAAGATAAGGCAAAAGATTATTTGCAAAGGTCACTCCGAGAAGGGGAGACGATGAACGCGTATGTGCATTTAGCACAGGTAGTTACAGAACGCAGAGAATACGACAAGGCCTTGGATTATTTACGAATGGCTCAAGAACTTGCAGAAGATTCATATTCGAAGGATAGTATTACAGCCCTTAAAGACGATATTCGCAGTATTCAGGTTGCTATACCTGAGTAATTGGAACAATAGATATGCCAACACCACCGCAAAGAAATGTAGGTTCTCCTAACCGCCCAATGCCCAAAGGGCGAGCTATTGACCCGATTAGGGTCTTAAGAAGATATTGGAAGGGAATTCCAATCTGGGGAGCTATTGGTGGTGTCATTGGTGTTGTTGCATTCGTTTTGTTTGCTCGTTTTTATCCGCTCTACTCAGGCGAGGTGATGTTCGAAGTCCGTCCAGGTCTTGGGGATGCAACCGATATCGCAACGACAGATACTATTAGTGACAAAATGGTTGAGCGGGTTGCCGCAACGCAAACATTCTTGATTAAGGAACGCTCCATTCTCACAGTTGCAATGTCAGATAGAGCGATGGAGGAAACGGTTTGGCTTCAGCAGTTCATTGATCCAATAACCCAAACACTTCTTGTTGATGATGCGGTCGATGAATTGCTCGAAGAAATTGGCACAATTATTAAACGTGGAACGAACCTCTATGGAGTTCGTTGGTCTGCACATGTTTCAACAGATGTGCCAATTATGCTTAACTCAATTGCAAAAGCATATATGCGTCGGATGAAGGAACTGGATGACGAGAGTTTCAGATCTAACTCTGAGTTGTTTGAAGACCAAGGTCGCGGAATTCGGTTTAAGTTGCAAGACTTGAATGATGATTTGCAGGCGTTTATTCAAAAGATGGGTATTACTACGCTGGACGATGCTCGATTTTCAGCAACTATGGTTGAAATTCAGCGCTTAAGTGAAAACGCAATTGAGAATAGACAGCAATTAATTGGTCTTGACCAACGTTCTCAACAGGTTGCTGCAAAACTTGAAGGCACAATGGAGCCAACAATGGAAGATCGTCTTCTTGCAGAAAAAGATCCGATTATTTTTCGGCAAGAGCAGGTGCTTGAAACACTTGAAGCTAATTTAAGAGCGCTTCGCGATCGATTAGACAACTCACATCCGCAAATAAAAGAATCGGAAATTATAGTCAAGGCAACAAGCGATCAGATTGAATCAAAAATTGAAACTATTATACGTCGAAACTTAACAGCTGAGTTGCGAGATGCAGAATCGGCAAAAGGCCAACTCATTGCAGCACTTGAACGAACCGAGTCGGAAATTATTGTGAAAGATACCACACTAAGAGACCTTGCTGCAAACCAATCACAGTTCGAAGGGATGGAGTCAACACGCAAGCAATTAGAATTGCAACGTGACGAAAATCAACGGTTGATTTCAAGTTTGAAACTAATGCAGTTGCGGGTAGATGCAAGTAGAGTTCGTCAATTAACTCCTGCGCTTGAACCACGCGAAAAATCATTTCCTGAACTTGAAATTTTAATTCCAGCAGGAATGGTTCTATCGATGGGTATATTTATCGGATTGGTTTTCCTTCGTGAATTGACAGATCAAAAGATTCGTAGCGCAAGTGATGTGCTTATTATTCCAGGCGCTTCAGTTGCCGGCGTCTTGCCTGATATACATGAAGATCCCGCAGGTCTTGAAACACCAGAGTTAGCATTACTTCACAGTGGCGAAGGTGTATTTGCTGAATCTTGCCGTCAGGCATGGACAGGAATTAACCGTACCCTGCAGCAATCAGCGCATCAATCCTTGCTGGTTCTTGCTGCCGCGCCAGAAGCTGGTACGACAACCGTCATTGGTAACTGTGCAATTGCTGCTCAATTGTCTGGAACGAATACCGTTGTGATTGATTGCAATTTCCGTCGACCCTGTCTTGCCTCTATGTTTGACTTTGATGACGCTTCTGCTGGAGTTGCAGATATGTTGGCTGGAAGTGCAGGCATTGCCGAGTGCATTCAAAAAACAGAATCGGGTGTCGATGTCATTGCCGCTGGAAATCCGGCAAATCGCCTCTTTCAACGATTGGGAAGCGAAAAAATGAAGAGCATCTTGGCTGAACTGCGAGATAAATATGATTTAGTTATTATTGATGCCCCGCCTTCTATTGTTGCAGGCGATGCTTTGCTTCTAGCAAACTTGGTAGACGCAATTATTGTAGTTGTTCACAGTGACCGAGATGAGCGCGGCTTAGTTGCTCGTGTTCTTCGCGAACTGGGTGAAAGCAGAGCGGAAATTCTAGGTGTAATGTTGAACGCTGCTGTTGGAACAGTTGGCGGTTATTTCCGAAAGAATTACCTTGCAATGATTTCATATTCTGATCAAGAAGAAGACGACGAATAATCCATTATGTTATTGGCTAGCACCTCAGGAAATATTCATTCGCTGGGGTGGTTTACGTTCTTGCAACACTATTGGCCTGTACTTGTTGTTGCATTTGTTGTGGCAGTAGTTGCAACACCAATAATGCGATTCGTCGCAAGAAAAACTGGCATTGTTGATCGCCCAGATGAAGCGAGAAAAATGCACAAGAAACCGATTGCCTACTTGGGAGGGGTAGCAATTTTCATTGCAGTGCTTGCGGGTATTTGCACGAGTCATTTTTGGATTAAATCGCCTGCAATCTTTCAGCCATTTCCACTAGTTGTCATCGTTGGTATGTTCGCAATCGGGCTTACTGGCTTGGCGGATGATATTTTTGAATATTTTGATCCTTGGCTTAAAGTTGCGGGTCAATTAGTGGCAGCCGCTGCATTGGCACAGCAGGGTGTTGGAACGCGAGTTGCAGAAGGATTTATGCGGGGTGTGCTTGGAATACCGGAATCAGTTTGCAATTTCCCGATTTTAGAGGCCAGTTCACTGATGCCTGATCCAATGACCTTGACGACGATCACTGGTGTAATAATCATTGTTATCTTTGTCCTTGGTGCATGCAACGCAGCCAATTTACTTGATGGCTTAGATGGTCTCTTGTCAGGAACCGTTGCAATCACTTGTGTTGGCCTCATTGCGATTAGTATTACAATTGCATTGCATCTGACACAAGAAAATATTATAGATATACAAAGCCACCTTACGAAGCATCCGTTTTTGAATAATCGAGGTAGTGGCATAACCCTTTTGGGAGCAAACATCGTTCTTGGATTTGCGGTGCTAGGGGCCGTCTTAGGATTCTTAGTGTACAACTTTAATCCCGCCACAATATTCCTTGGCGATGCTGGAAGTTTGTTGCTTGGGTATTTATGTATCGTAATGGTATTGATGCTTGGCGAACAAGGTCGAACGTATATGGTTGTTGCTGGACTCATTGTGTTTGCATTGCCAATTCTCGATACGTTGCTTGCCATTATTAGACGAAAACTTGCAGGAAAGGCGATGTCGGAGGCGGACTCAAACCACATCCATCACATCTTGAAGCGAAAACTTGGCAGTGTGAAGTTAACAGTGCTATCTTTGTATGGGATTTCTTTTGTATTTTGTCTTCTTGGTGTAGCGCTTGCGTATGCACATATAACAGATGTAATCGGGGCTTGGGTAATTTATCTAGTGGCTATTATAATTTTTGGCGGTATAAGTAGTATTGCGCTTCAAGCAGCTCGTAAGCATGAGGCATAATGAGGAGCAATCAAACGTCAATATTATTTGTTTGTATGGGTAATATTTGTCGGTCGCCAACCGCAGAATGTTTGTTTAGAGCAGTTGTAGAAAAAGCAGGGGTAGCAGATGATTATTCGATTGATTCTGCAGGTACTGCTGGGTGGCATGCTGGCGCAAAACCTGATCGGAGAATGCGGGCAGCTGCAAAAAGACAAGGATATGAATTGTACGGCAGTGCAAGGCAGGTAACCTTGACCGATTTCTCCACCTTTGATTGGATATTTTGCATGGACAAGGATAATTTAGATGAAGTCCTCGCAATGGGGGCTAATCCAGATAATACGAAGTTGTTTTTGCCTTTTATAGGCCACCCAACTTTGGCGGAAGTACCAGATCCATATTATGGTGGTGAAGAAGGCTTTGATACAGTAATAGAGCTTATACGCGATGCGGCACAATCATTAATTTCTTCGATGGAATCCTGCTGAATTGATAAAATACGGGGATGGCAAATCAAACTCTCATAAGTTCACAACAAGATTCAACTGCAAGTAAACCTTCTGCAGTGATTCTTTTTGCAGATTCGTTTCAGCAACAAGGCTTAGATGCATTGGAAGAACTTGGTTGTACGATAGTTTTGGACTCTTCGTTAAAGGACGGATTATTAACTGAAGCAATAAAAGAAGCAAGCCCCGACGTTCTCGTAGTTCGTTCAACAAAAGTTACGAAAGAAATGCTTGCAGCATCTGACCGACTTAGTCTGATTGTTCGAGCTGGTGCTGGTTACGACACAATTGATGTCGCGCAAGCATCCAAGTGCGGCATATTTGTTGCGAATTGCCCGAATAAAAATTCCGTAGCTGTTGCAGAGTTAACCTGGTCATTGATTTTAGCTTGCGACCGAAAAGTTCCAGATCAAGTAAATGATTTACGCAACGGAAAGTGGAACAAGAAAGAATATTCAAAAGCACTTGGATTATATGGCCGTACACTAGGCGTAATTGGTTTAGGTGGAATCGGCAAGGAAGTCGTACTTCGCGGCAAAGCATTTGGAATGCATATTGTTGCATGGTCGAGATCGCTAACTGATGAAGGCGCTGAAGAACTTGGAATCGAACGTTGTGAAAGTTTGTTAAATGTGGCGAAGATGTCAGATGTAATTACTGTTCATCTTTCTTCAACTCCTGAAACTGCAAACATAATCAATAAAGAATTTTTGTCGTCAATACGTGATGGCGCAACATTTGTTAATACGAGCCGAGGAAATGTGGTTGATGAACTAGCGCTTGAACAGGCAATTCGAGACAAAAATCTTTTAGTGGGTCTCGATGTGTATCAAAACGAACCCTCTTCTGGAGACTCTGAATTTTCTCCATCAATTATAAATAAAAAATCGGTGTATGGAACCCACCATGTTGGCGCGTCGACATCGCAAGCGCAACAAGCAATTTCTACTGAAGCCGTCCGTGTAATAAGAACCTACATAGAAACCGGTGAAGTAAAGAACTGTGTGAATTTAGCAAAGTCAACGCCAGCACAAGCAATGCTTTCGGTTCGACACTTGAACTTGCCAGGCGTCTTAGCCGCCGTTTTTGAATTGTTAAGTCATGCTGGCGTCAATGTAGAAGAAATGGAAAATATTATTTACGAAGGCGCGGAAGCTGCGTGTGCAAAAATACAACTTGACGAAATGCCGACACAAGAACAAATCGAACAAATTCGGAATAACGCAAACGTACTATCCGTTACGGTCTCAACCATTAACTCATAAAGAGAAAATATGCCAACTACAACAACTGACCGAATTTTAAACTTCTCTGCCGGCCCAGCTACTATGCCTGTTTCGGTACTTCGACAAGCTCAAAGCGATTTGTTAAATATCGCCGAAAGTGGCATTGGAATTTGCGAACACAGTCATCGTGGTGAAATTTTCGATACTATTCTTGAAGAGGCGATTGCGGATTGCCGAGCAATTGGAAACATCCCAGACGAATTTGAAGTATTGTTTTTGCAAGGTGGCGCGACACTTCAATTTGCAATGATTGCAATGAATTTCCTTAGCAAAGGAGAAACTGCGACTTATCTTGATACTGGTGTTTGGGCGAGCAAAGCGATCAAAGAAGCGAAGAAAATCGGAAACGTTCATCTTGCTTTTGATGGTTCTAAGTGTAACTACGACCATTGCCCAACCGATGATGAAATAGATGCGTTAGAGAACGTTGCGTATATGCACTACTGCACGAATAACACAATATACGGCACACGCTTTTCAAACATCCCAGCAAGTGAAGCGCCATTAATTTGCGATATGAGCTCCGACATTTTTTCGCGTCAAGTTGACTGGTCGAAATTCGACATGGTCTATGCTGGCGCGCAAAAGAATCTTGGACCTGCCGGCACAGTGTTGGTCATCATCCGAAAATCAATGCTTGAAAAATGTCCAGACGGATTACCATCAACATTAAATTATAAAATGGTTGCCACTAAAGGATCGCGCTTGAATACTCCTCCAACTTTTGGCATTTACTTGATGGGCCAAGTATTCAAATGGATTTTAAATGAGGGCGGATTGCAAGCCATCGAAAAGAAAAACGAACACAAATCGGGTTTGATTTACGATGCGCTTGATTCCATCCCAGATTTTTACACGACGTTTGCTCGTGACTGTAGTAGGTCACAAATGAATATTTCGTTTAAAACAAAATCGCCCGAACTCGATGCGATGTTCCTTGAAGAATCTGCAAAGCAGGGCATGTCAGGGTTGAAGGGGCATCGGGATCTTGGCGGATTGCGTGCTTCGATTTACAACGCTTTCCCCGAAGAAGGTTGCGCTAGGTTCGCAGAATTTATTCAATCATTTGCTAGTTCGCATTAACGAAGTTCGTGCACGAATAGCCCACTGCGTAATTTTGGTTCAAACCAGGTAGACTTAGGTGGCATTATTAAATTCGCATCTGCTACATCGAGCAGTTGTTTGATAGTTGTGTGGTACATTGAGAAAGCGATCGCAGCGTTACCCTCGTCTACGCGGTTTTCTAATTCAGTTGTTCCACGGATGCCACCAACAAAATCAATACGAGTGTCGCTTCTTGGGTCGCCAATGCCAAGTAGTGGCGCGAGGATTCGTTGTTGGAGTAAATCAACATCTAAGGACGCTATTGGGTCTGACATATCAATATCTGGGAAATCAAATTTGTACCAACCAAATGCTTTGCCTAAGTAAATACAACAAGAGCCAGAAGCGCTTGGTGTTGGATTGTCAGTCTTTGTCAGCGTTCCTATAGATGTAAGTTTCTTAAGTAATTCTTCTTCTGTATTGCCATGCAAGTCAATGGCAATACGGTTGTACGGTAAAACATTTAGTTGATCTGCTGGGAATAAAACAGTTAAGAACCAATTGTATTCTTCGCTTCCATCATGGTTTGGGTTTTTCTCTTTGAGCGCAACTGCTGAACGTGCAGCGCTAGCGCTTCGGTGATGTCCGTCCGCAACATATGCGAGTTTAATTTCACTGCAAGCTGCGAGAAGTGCTTCTTCATTTTCAACACGCCAGCCGGTGTGTGTTACACCGTCATCTGCCTTGAAATGAAACATAGGTCTTTTATTCATTCCCTCTTCAATAATTACATCTATATTTTTAGTGCCTCGGTATGTTAAAAATACAGGACCAGAGTTTGCATTTAAACCTAAGACATGGTTTGTTCGGTCGTCTTCTTTTACTTGGCGTGTTTTTTCATGTTTACGAATAAGGTTATTGTTGTAGTCGTCCACATGACAACATGCTACAAGTCCAACTTGGTGGTGGTCGCCCATGCACTGTCTATATAAGTATAGTGAAGGATTTTTATCCTTGACAAGTGCTCCAATTTCCAGCAATCGGTCAAGATTTTCTTTCGCTTTTGTATAAACAGACACACTGTACGGAGATGTTTCGCTTGGCAAATCAATTTCTGATCGCACGACATGCATAAAACTATCTTCGTTTTGCATGCCAATAGCACTCGCTTCTTTACGATTTACTACATCGTAAGGAACAGAAGCAACCCTCGTTGCGTCTGATGCAGTTGGGTAAATGGCGTTAAATGGCCGGATTCTTAAATGTGACATGTGAGAAGTGTAACGAATTGAGAAAATAGGAAAGAAAATTGGGTTATCCACGCTTCTCTTGTTTGCTGCTTGTATTTGGCTCAACACAGCCGCATCGTCCTCCGATGAGGAGTAAGCAGCAATGCCTAACTCCATCAAAAGAAGAGGGGTTACGCAATAACCCCTTGTTGCACACCCGCAAAGCCAGGATGGCAGCAGGAACCCGAGGTTCGAGATCGCCGTGATCTTGATCAAGTCACCCCAATCCACGCAATCCATGTCTGATTGCTTTAAAGGGAATAAACGTATGAATACACTCACCACAACTAACCAAAACATTATTCGACGCGGATTTACGCTCATTGAAATTCTGATTGTCGTCGTAATTCTGGGAATATTAGCTGCCGTCGTTGTGCCGCAATTTACGAATGCTGCAGATGATGCAAATGATGCTGCTGTTCGCACTCAATTACAAACACTTCGTGGGCAAATCGAACTGTACAGAGCACAAAACGCAGGTGACCCTAATTTAAGTGGCACTGGCTGGACTGACATGATAGATGGAAACTACTTAATGAGTAGCCCAAGCAATCCACTGACTTCATCTGCAACGGTTGCGGCTGCACCAGCTGTTGGCGTTGGTTGGGTTTGGCGAGATAAAAGCGCTTCAAACACAACGAAAGGCCTGTACGGCGTAAACGCAGATGGTACTGAATTCGCGGATTAAGTAACCCTAACCTCGGGTAACCGAAACCCCCACAGCGGGGCAGATGACGGAGATCATCTGCCCCGCTTTTAATTAGCCTTGGATTAATTAAAAAGCGCGGTCCGATAACGCAAATTATGTATTTGATTGAGCGACAAATAGGAAGACGGGCTTGTGTTAGGTAGTTATTTTCCCGATGCAAGTCAGTGGCAGGGTACATGGAATTAACAGAATGATGAAGATGCAATCACAAATCAAACACACTGTTCACCGAAAGGGATGGACGTTTATCGAATTGCTAATGACAATTTTGATTCTATCAATTGCCGCCATGGCGATCGTGCCCAGCGCAAGTTCTGGAGCATCAAGCTCTGGTCAATCTGCAACACGATTGGTTGTTACAGATATCCTCGCAGCTCAAATGGATGCTGTTGCACGCCAAGAGTTTCGTCGAATTCATTTTTTCTCAGATGGCAGTGGCTGGTGCATTGAAGTTTTAGAAAGCGGTCAACTTGCGACTCCGTACGCACAATCTTCAGCAGTCTATGCCGATGATGTTACAGAGTCGCAAGGGCATAACCAAAAATCCTACATTGATTTTAACCAAGACGCGCGCTTTAAAAATATTGCAATAATTTCGCCCCTCTTCGATGGCTCGAACAGCAGTCTTATTTTTGACCAAACTGGCGGCATCATTGCTCCAGACGGATCTCCTTCCACAGGCGGAAGTTTTGAAGTGCACAGCGGTTCATTCTCTTGGCAGATACAACTTGCTCCGTTGACTGGGAAAGTAACAATTACAAAACTAGGTGGTGCTTCTTGAATTTTTCATTTAAAAAAAACACAAAAGGGCAGATAGGAATTGCGTTTCAAGAAAATGGAGTGACAATTGGCCAGTGTTCGTGGAAGCAGGGAAT
Organism: Phycisphaerae bacterium; assembly: GCA_018701395.1. Taxonomy (GTDB): domain Bacteria; phylum Planctomycetota; class Phycisphaerae; order Phycisphaerales; family SM1A02. Next base: position 41,710 of record JABIWU010000057.1, read on the forward strand.
GTACTTGCATCCTGAAGTTAAACACATCGAAATTAATCCAGGTGAAATAACTGCAGAATGCTGGAGAGCAAACATCAACAAATCATCAATGATTGGCACTGATTGTGTTCTCTCCTTGCCGCCCTCATTAGTTCACCATCAAGTGCTTCGATTACCAAATATGTCAATCGAAGAATTGAAAGAAGCCGCAGCATGGGAAATGGTCGATCGGCTTGGTGTTGAACGCACAGAACTTCAACTTGACGCTATTCCAATTGGTTCGGGTGGCGATGTTCTTGCTATTGCAATTTTCAAATCGTCACTGTCCGAATTGCTCGACCCACTATATTGTGCGGGTCTTCGCCCAACTTCTATTGAACCACACTGCGTTTCAGTCGCAAGAACTTTAAGTTTGTTGCATCGAAGGCAGAGCGATCAATCAATAGTTCGTTCAGTGTTTGACTTTGGCTTGCACGATTCCGCATTTATGGTTTTAGCTGGTGACTCAATGGTGTTTTATAAACATCTTGAACACAGCGGCACACAATTGATTGAATCCATCGCTTCACAGACTGACGTGACAATTGAACAAGCAAAGAAGATGTTGTTAGCATCGCAAGAAGATTGTGAAGATGGCGATATTTCTAATGCAGTACGCGGTGCGACACGTTCCATACATGAATCAATCGCAACTGATGCGATGAAATGCATCCGTCATTACGGCGTTACAAATCGTGGACCTCTTTCTACACAGTTAATTGTGACTGGAAGTTCAGGATGGAATACACATTTGGCTAGCGCGCTCACAGCTGCTTGTAGCCAGGAAGTGGTAATTGAATCGAGCGTGACACATATTCAGCCGTTGTCATCGTCTGTTACAAATGAAAACAATTGGCATATTGCTCTAGGCGCAAGTCTAGCAAGCATGCTTCAGCAAAGACAAAGGCGTGGCAGCGATTGCACAATAAAGGATGCAGCATGAATTTATTACCAGAACAATACGTTGAAAGAAGCAAAAATAAAGCGCGTAGTAGCAGAGTTGCAATTGCAATTATAATTACGCTTTGCGCAGTCGCCACAGTAGCAACGCATTCACGGTTGGCAATGAACTCGGCAGTAGAACATCTAGTTATTGCTCAATCAAGGGCAAATAGTGCGTTAGAATTAGAAGTTGATGCGACATCGCTAGAATTGCGTAAAGCAAAATTAGAATCGTTTATTAACCGTTACAACAACGAAAAAATTACATTCGCGATGGGCGATTTAGTTGCAACGGTTACGAATTTACTTCCAACTTCAATGACTATCGAAGATCTTTCATTGGACATTGTTCAAGCCGAAGAAGGGAAACGCATTAGCGGTCGACTTGTTGGCTTTGCTTCTTCGGACGAATCAATCGCGTCGCTCGTTTCTTCTTTGCATAAAAAGGAACCGTTTGGCGAAGTGAGTATGGACTTTAGTAAATCAAGAACTGTTCGAGGCATGCGTGCTCGAGAATTTAGAGTTAGTTTTTTAATTAATTTAGAAAATGATTGGGAACTATCACAAATGGTAGTTGTTGGAGGTGAAGAATGACAGCATCAAATGAACGTTGGATGTTATTTGGGACTTTTATATTGACTGTACTTTTCGCCTGCTTTTTTGTATTGCCAAATTACAAAAATGCTGAACAAGCAACAAATAATGCTGTTGAACTTGAAGTTCGCATCCAGCAATTAGAGCGTCGACAAGTAGAAGTTGAACAAATGAGACAAGACTTCAGTTCTATGGAGGCGAGAGTACAAGAAGATTGTAAATTGGTTCCAGATTCGCCAAACACTTCTGAAATCGTAAAAGCCTTATCGTTAGAGGTGGATGGGTACCAGGTGCTAGATCAAAGTTTTACGGCGGGCTCAACTGCTTCAAAATTACAACAAAA
>JABIWU010000008.1 GCA_018701395.1 Phycisphaerae bacterium
AAACAACCCCCTGCATGAACAGGAGGTTGTATCAAAATGGGCCGAAGTGGACTCGAACCACCGACCTCACCCTTATCAGGGGTGCGCTCTAACCAGCTGAGCTACCAGCCCTTGTGTTTCTTAAAAAGAAACTCGGTCGCGATTCGTTGAACCGCGACCGAGAATTATATCAAAAATGAAATATGACGAAGTGCCTAACTAGCAAGGACCCCAAGCGCCAACAACCTCAAGAAGGTCACTCACATTTACACTTCCATCATTATTGATGTCCGCGCTACAACCAGAACAAGGTCCCCACGCTTCAATCATTGATAGAACATCAGCCACGCCAATCACTCCGTCCCCATTAAGATCAGCGGGGCAATTATTAGGATCACATCCACCATCTGCGCATACAGTGTTTGCACCAAGCCATGACCCACCACCTGCGTTGCAGTTACTTTCAAAGATATCAATGCACGTGCCGCTTGTTCCAATACAACATGCGCCCGTAGCTGGCGTAGGAATTATTTGAAAGACCTCTCCGCCTAGATCGCAAATATATATTTCACCGGCGGCGTCTCTGCCAAAACCAGAGATAGAACTTATCGAGCCAAAGTCTGGCGAAAGCTGGCTCGTACGATTTTGATAATCGTATACCGAAGATCCGTCGTACCGCAATGACCAAATGGCGCTGGTGCAGTAGTCAGCAAAGAAGTATGTTCCTTGAAGTCCTGCAATTGCTGAACCACGATAAATTTCTCCACCTGTTACAGAACAGCCACTTGAATGTGAATATTCCCAAACTGGAAATACCATTGAACTTTGTGGTGGACAACCACCAGTGCTGTAGGCGTTGTTGCCCTCATAGCAACGCCAACCATAATTTTCACCACCGACACTTGCTGCCGGCTGGAATGTAATTTCTTCATACGCGTTTTGGCCAACGTCACCCATCCACAGGTCGCCAGTTTCACTATCAAATGCGCATCGCCAAGGATTACGTAGGCCATATGCCCAAATTTCGTCATCCCCTGTTATGCCCACAAATGGGTTTGATGCAGGGATTCCGTAAGGGGAACCACCATCAACATCTATACGAAGCATTTTGCCTAAAAGTTGATTTGTAATGTCCTGTGCTCTATTGCCCGGGTCGCCACCACTACCACCATCCCCAGTGCCGATGTAAAGATACCCATCATCGCCGAAAGCAAGCCATCCACCATTGTGGTTTGAATACGGTTGACTGATAGTCAAAATGGTGTATCCACTTCCCGAATCTGCAACGTCTGGATTTGTTGAAACCGTATATCGCTTGATGATTGTGCTCCCATTACTCGCTGTGTAGTTCACATAGAAGTAACCATTTTGCGCGTAGTTAGGATGGAATGCAAGACCAAGAAGCCCCTGTTCTGAACTTGTACTTACAGTTAACGATAAAAATGCAGTGGAGTTTAATGTCCCAGTGTCTAGATTAAAAATTCGAATCCGACCGGTACTACCTGAACGCTGCTCAACAATAAAAATACGATCGTAATCGTTTGGAGCCGCGACAACTTGTACGGGTCTCGCTAAACCAGTTATGAGCCGCGTCGATGTGAATCCCGCTTCGCCCATTGCCCTTACTGGATCTTGCCCAGTGTGACCAATAACCGGATCTTGCCCAGTGTGTGCGACTGGTTTTTTGGCTGTTCCTGCAATGACCATACAAAGGCAGGCGATTGAAGTAATAAGTAAAGTTCTTGAAATCATTTTGTTCTCTCCTTACAAGTCATTAATACCGAGATTCGCTTTCTAGCGAGTCTACTAGTTGTCGGCTTCATGCTATATACATACGCACAAGATTAGCAAAGGGTTGCTTTTAAGTCCTATAATGCAACTAAAGCCACACTATATTCAGTAGCAAGGATACCCCCGTAAAGCCCTTGATACAAGAAAAAAATAGAATTATTCGAGGGTGGTGATTGGCTCGCCAGCCCGTTCCCAACCCTTTATTCCGCCTCGGACGGTTTTAACGTCTTTAAACCCAAGCGCCAGAAGCGTTTTACTCATAGCAATCGCTATTGAATCGTTGTAGGTGGAGCCGCAAACTATAATAGTTCCGGCATCATCAAGAAGCCAAACCTGCGAATTAAGCCTGCCGTACGGGATATTGATGGAATTTGGAATATGCGCCTTCCGAAAATCCCAGGTCGTCCTTGGATCAATCAACATCGTCTGCAATTTTGGCCCAAGTAAGTTACTACTTCCATCACGAAGTGAGATTGCTGCATCTTCTGGCGATATAAAAGATAGGTTTTTATCACTAATTCCAGCGTTACAGCCACCAAGTAACAATAAATACAAAAAACAGAGGACCGCAAAACTCTTGAGGGAAATTACCATATATATAAGAATACACGACCAGTTCGTTCGTTGTATAGGAAAGACCAAGGACTTTTGCAAATGAATTCACTATTGCTGTTGATACTTTCAAATTTTTTAAACGTTATGCCTCCACCGTTTCCGGTTGGATTTCCGGCCGATGAAACAAAACGCGAAAACCCAACGCACGCGGTGACGGAAGTACGAACAGACGTGGGGTGGGTTGGTCCGAATCAAACGTTTAACGTACTTGTTTTGATTACTCCCGACGAAGGGTGGCACGTGTATTGGAAGAACTCTGGTGCAAGTGGTTCACCCACAGAGTTTGAACTGGAAGTTCCCGAAGGTTTCACCGTTGGCGATCCCGTGTATCCTCGCCCGAATATTTTTTATGGTGAAGAAGGCGAGACGTACGGCTACAACAAACCAGCAGCAATTTTTATTCCCATTACAGCACCAAAATTCTTAACGGATGGACACATAAAAATTTCCGTAACAACTTCTTGGCTCGCTTGTCAAAAACTGTGTGTGATGGGGGAAGAAAAAAAGTCATTAGAAATCTCAACGCACTTCAATTCGCAGGGTCCGCTCAACCGAGACATGCAACTTTCTCGTTGGATGAAGTTACTACCAAGAGAATGCACAGATTTGGAAGAAGGAAGCGTTTCCGTTATGCGAACAACATTAGTTGTTTCAGGCAAATCAACTATACGACCAGTATTATTCATTGGTATAGAAAATAAATTCGTCCGGTTTGGTAAAGCAGAGCGCGTCAATATGGATGGAGACATGTTTCGTTTACATATACCAATACACATCGACACCCCCGAACTTGGAAACAACACAGCAATTGTTGAAGGGTTATTAATGCTCGGAAGAGACTCCGGCGACCCCTGTTATACGATACATACAGAAATTAAAACAAACTCAATATCCCAGTAATAAAAGGAGCCACAATGCCCCGCACAATAAAAACAATTCTTAGCATTTCATCGTTACTTTTTCTAGCCGCGGCAACACAGCCAACCCCACCGCCACGACCAGATGCACCCGCAAATAAACCAGAAAACAAAAAAGTAGCAGAAATTGGCGAACCAGCCCCTTCGTTTGCACTTAAAGATCAACACGGGAAAACACATACCCTAAAAGAATACGAAGGGAAAATTGTTGTACTCGAGTGGTTCACCGAGACATGTCCATATTGTCGAAAATCGTGGACAACGGGCTTGGTTCCAAAACTAATTAAAGACTTGGACGGATTAGACAAAGAGATTGTTTACATTGCAGTAAACTCATCAACCAATGGAACCGAACTTGAAATCATTAAGGGCGGCAAAGAATTTATAGAAGAGCTGGAACTTTCAACAACATTGTTGATTGATTATGACGGCACAGTGGGCAGGGCGTATGGCGCAAAAACAACACCACACATGTTTGTAATTGACGCTGAAGGGGTATTGGTATTTCAAGGTGCTTTCAGCGATGACAAACGCTTTAAAAACGGCGAAGACGCAGAAATATATGCACTAACAGCGATAAAACAGCTCATTGCCGACGAGGCAGTGTCTCCCTCGTATGTTCAACCATGGGGCTGTCCGGTTAAATATGGCAAAGGCAAACCCGGTCGTGGAGGAAGAAAGGGACCGCCAAGCAATGGTCCAAGCTTCTAATTAATTCAAACTCACGGGCATGATGATGTACACGAAATTGTTTCCACTTCGAATTAGTCCCGGCTTTTCGCTTTTCTTTAATTCGATTGTGACATCGTCACCTTCAACAACCTTAAGCGCGTCCATTATGTAAACAGGATTGAATGCAATTTCAAGTTTGTCACCGGTGAAGGAATCAATTGGAACCTCAATTTCAGCTTCGCCCGTTTCAGGTGCACGGCTTGTTATTTTTAAACAAGTGCCATCAAAAATTAATCGAACCCCGCGCGACTCTTCGTTTGTCATTAAGTGTGCACGTCGAACCGCTTTATGTAACGCCTCTTTGTTCACGACGGCTTTTCTGTCGAGATCTTTCGGAATAACATCTTCGAATGGCGGAAATGTTCCTTCCACCAAATTGCTTGTAAGCGTTGATGTACAGCCCGCCCCATTGTCAACACGAAAGATGATTCTGCCATTATCTATTTTGACCGAAACTGTTCCGCCGTCGTCGTGCAACAATCGCTTTAGAAGTGTCATTGCTTTTGTTGGAACAATGCAATCCGCTTTTTCACAACTGTTGTCGCATGGCCCCATTGACAAAGCAAGGCGGTGCCCATTTGTTGCTACAAGTCGAATTTGAGAGCCATTAAGATCGAGATGTACCCCGTTGATTGCGTATCGACTATGGTCTGTTGCGGCAGCAAAAACGGTGCGCTCCATGAGGCCGCGGAAAGTAGCGCTATCAATTGAAAAATCTTGTTCAAATTCTTCAAATGTAAGAATTTCAGGCGCTTCTGAAATGGGAAATCCAAACACCTTGAAGCGAGAGTCTGAAGATCGAACGTTCAACATGTCGCCGTCTCCAACAACGGTCAATGTGGTGTCGTCACAACTTCTTGCAATTTGAGAAAATTTATCAGCGGGAACCAAGACCTCTCCTGAGTTTTCAAGGTCAACCCTATCAATTGTCAACGTGAGTGAAACTTCTCCATCGGTCGCCGCAAGTGTGAGTCGACCATCTTGTCCAGAAATGCGAACGCATTGAAGGGCTGGGGTCGGGGTTCGACCTGCAACAACTCCTGTAATTAGAGCCATTGCCTCCACCAAGGCATCTCGTTCACAGACGGCTTTAATGTTTATTGCTTGCGTAACGGTCATGTGTTTATTCTCTCTTCACAAAGAATTTTTTGAAAAAGTTCGGTACCAACAACGGCACATGGTGAGTGTACCACGGCAAGCGAAGAATCTCCTCAACCTGTGGGTTTTCCTACGTTTTAGCGTTGCCCAAACCCTTCCAATCTGCGATACTGCACCCTTTGTTGCAGAGTCGCGAAATATCTTAAATTTTCGCAAAAAACACGTTTACACTCCCCGGTTTTACCACCGTTGAACCACGACACCCGCCACGGAAGGATTCTCAGATGTCTTTTGAAAACGCAATTCATGCTCGAGCTATTTTGCTTGACACAATGTCGCTCGAAATGTGCGCCGAATCAGGAAGCGGCCATCCAACTTCAGCGATGAGTATTGGGCACCTTGTTGCCGTTTTGATGTATCGCACAATGCGATGGCTTCCAGACAATCCGGAAAATGCTACATCGGACAGGCTTGTTCTTTCAGAAGGGCACGCAGTTCCAGCGGTGTATGCAGCGATGGCAGACATTGGAGTAACTGTTGATTGGAATGGCGAGCCTGTAGTACTAAACCCAGAGCACCTAAAAACTCTACGCGAAGACGATTCACCACTTGATGGTCACCCCAATCCAAAAGAAGGCGTGGCTTTTTTTGATGCAGCAACTGGTTCACTTGGCCAAGGGCTTTCTGTCGCAGCCGGCCTTGCAATCGCAGCGCGAGCAGATAACACGGGAAGAAAAACATACTGCATTATTGGAGATGGCGAGGCTAGAGAAGGTCAAATTACCGAAGCACTTGATTTCATCATGGACCATCAACTCGCAAGCGTCCTTCCAATATTTAACTGCAACAGTTATGGACAAGCGGGTTCAGTAAGCGACCAACAATCACCCGCCAAACTTGCTGCAAAACTTGAAGCAGCAGGGTTCGAGGTTGCTGTGATTGATGGGCACGCACCAAACGAAATTAAAACTGCATTTGATGCGTTTAACCAAGACGGCAGAACACAACCAATGGCAGTCGTCGCAAAAACCGTCAAGGGTTGGGGCGCACCTTCGATGCAAGGCGGAACTTGGCACGGGAAGCCTGCAACTGGCAAGCAACTCGAAACAGTGATTTCAGAACTTAAACAAACCGGCTTGAAATTAACATCATCAATGGCGACTGATTCAATTTCAATTCTAGCCCCTCCTAAAGCAAACAATATCACGCCTTCAGTTGGTACTCCAATGACATTTAGAGAGGCAATGCAAAAGTGGGATATGACAACAGTGTTGCAATCTGGAACAATGGCAACACGCCGCGCTTACGGCGTTGCACTTCGAGCGCTTGGACACACTAACGAAAACGTTTGGACGGTTGATGCGGATGTAAGTAACTCTACATTTAGTAATGCATTTGGAAACGACACAGAGTTAAGCGATCGTTTTGTTGAATGTAAAATAGCAGAACAAAACATGTACTCAGTTGGCGCCGGCTTAAGTGCCGCCGGAAAAATTCCCTTCTGTTCAACATTCGCAAAGTTTATTACCCGCGGATACGATCAAATTGAAATGGCAATCAACTCGGGCGCAAACATAAAAATTATTGGTTCACATAGCGGCATTTCACTTGCCGCTGACGGACCAAGTCAAATGTCCCTTCCAGACATCGCTTGGTTTAGAAGTTTTGGAACCATGAACGACCATCATGGAACTCCGGGTTGCTATGTTCTTCAGCCAGCAGATGCTTGGGCAGCATATGGTTTGACACACGCTATGGCAGACCATACCGGCTGTTGTTACTTGCGAACCTTCCGTCCTGATGTTGAAATGATTTACGATGAATCGACCGTGTTCGAACTTGGCGGAATGGAAGTTCTTACTGAAGGTCGCGATGTAGTCATTGTTTCTGCGGGCTATATGATTCACGAATGTAACAAGGCGATTGACGAACTAGACCGAATGGGCGTTGACGCAACACTTTTAGACCTGTATTCCCTTCCTTTTGACGAAGACAGACTTTTAGACATTGCAAACGAGAATAACGGCAACGTTTTAGTTGTTGAAGATAACTATGGCGGTGGAATTGGTTCAGCGGTTGCGGATGTTTGCGCCGCCTCTGGTGACGCGTTTACCGTTAAACAACTGCATGTTTCACGTATTCCAAAATCAGCCCGATCACCAGAATCAATTTTGAGAATGTGTGGTTTGCATTACACCGATATCACTAAATCAGCGGCGTCGCTTCTTGGCGTTGTTGCAACCTAACAAGGGCACCACTTATGGAAAGCGAAAAACTACAACAAAAGTTAAACGAACAAATTACGCACGAGCTTGGTGCAGAATTACAGTATCTCGCAATGTCATTTTGGTTTGAACGAGAAAACTTAAACGGAATGGCGAATTGGTTTCGCACTCAAGCTGCTGAAGAGCACGACCACGCGATGAAAATAGTGTCCCTGATGAACGAGTGGGACCTTTCAATTGCACTCGTAAGCCCTCCGAACCCAACAATTGAATTTGAGTCTGTTGAATCTGTTTTTGACGCAGCGCTTGCTCATGAACAACGGGTTACAGCACAAATTACAGACATTTTTAGCATGTCTCGCGAAGAATCAGCTTGGCATGTAGAAGTTGCCTTCCAGTGGTTTATCACTGAGCAAGTCGAAGAAGAAGTACACGCACGAGATAATCTCGCAAAAATTCGCATGGTTGGAACAAATCCCGCTGCACTTCTTGAATTCGACCGCCACCTTTCTGCATAATCTTTTGTTTGGTTCGCACCTTTCTATAGCCGGTTCAATGGTGAACGCATTACACGATGCGAAAACCCAAGGTATGGATTGTGTTCAGGTGTTTACAAAAAACCAACGGCAATGGAAAGCAAAGGCACTGCTTGACGATGAAGTTGCATTGTGGCTGGAAACACTTCGTGAGATGGGTTGGTATGAAACGAATAGGGTTGTAAGTCACAATAGTTACCTTGTAAATATGGCGTCACCAGACAAAGACGCGCGGAATAAATCAATCGCGTTGCAGCGCGAAGAAATAGAACGTTGCGAGCAGTTACACATTCCGTATTTGGTATCGCATCCAGGCGCTCGGTTGGGTACGCCCAGAAAGCGCGGCGAACCGAATAATGTAGAGGGCCCGATAGCAAGCGACGAACTGTCTGGTTTGCAACGAATCGTTGATGCCATAGATACAATTCACAACGATCTTTTTGGGTACAAAACAATGACATGTTTAGAAACCACGGTTGGTTCGGGAACTAATTTGGGCTATGACTTTCGCCATTTGGAATGGATTAGATCGCGAGTTACAGAACCAGAGCGCGTTGGGTTTTGTTTTGACACCTGTCACGTAACTGCTGCCGGATACGATATGTCTTCTCGAACAAAGGCGAATAGCGTTTTAGAAATATTTGATACAACGGCTGGCCTTGAGCACATAAAAGTATTTCACTTCAACGATTCAATCGGAGAAGTGGGTTCAAGGCTTGATAGACGCGCTCATATTGGTGACGGGACTTGTGGGCTCTCTTGCTTTGAATCAATTGTTCAAAGCCCACAGTTTGTTGCTGTTCCAAAAATCCTCGAGACCTCGAAGGAAGAAAATAAAAATGGTGAGTTGATGGATATGGTGAATATTGCAAAGTTGCGAAAAATGGCGAAATCGCCAAAAAAGCGCCGATAGGCATCCTTTCCAAGTATCCTAACCACCCAATGTCTCTACTTCGTTCTATTTTTACCGGCTGTTTATTATTCGGCCTTGGTTGTCACTCTATTTCTCCAGTGGTGCAGGTTGAAGAGAATTCGGTTTCATTGGCAACAGTCACTGAGGTGCAACAAGTAACCATCGACGCGGCGGTTATTGCAAAAGAACACGGTGATTATGATGAAGCACTGCAGCTCTTCAAAGAAGTACTCCAACAAAACCCCGTTGCAACAGATGCGTTTGTTGGGATTGGCGATATTTATGTAATCAAAAAACAATGGGAGAAGGCAGAACCGGCGTATGCTCGTGCTGTAAAACTTGACCCCCGAAATTTTGATGCGCAGTACGGACACGCAGTTTCACTTCAAATGATGAAGAAATTTATTGATGCAGTTCGAGCATATCACCGAGCGCTTACTATTAATCCAGAAGATGTTGGCGCGAACATGAACATTGCAACAACCTATCTTCAAATCGGTAGACCAAAAAGCGCCTTGGTTTTCGCAGAGCGAGCGGTAGAACTTGGTGGTGCGGTTGCCCCTGCTCAAATCACGCTTGCTGCAACGTATCAATTATTAGGCAGACCACAAGACGCATTAAACGCATACATCGCAGCAACCGAGGTAATGGACGAACCATCCCCGCAATTGATGCGAAATATTATCTACTTGCTCACGCAAGAAAAACGCTATCAAGAAGTTGTTAATACAACCCACCAACTTGTCCGTCTTGACCCAACATCAGATACTTTTGAGCAACTGGGCTGGGCAGAGTTTCGTCTTGGTGACTTTGAAGCTTCGCTCAAGGCATACCAAACAGCGGTTGAATACGACGCAACAAATTGGCGCGCGTTAAATGGAATTGGCGTTAACCAACTAAATCAGTGGTTGCTTGGCGACAAAACCGATATCGATGCATTCCAATTTGCTCGGCTTGTATTTCGCAAATCCCTCGCGATTAATCCAGATCAGCCACGCGTGATAACTATCGTTCTTCGATACAACCTTTAATAATTGGATTTAAATTGTTTTTTGCCCATCGGCTAATTTATTTTGGTGGATGGTAGAATGCGTATATGCCAGACGCAAAATTATTAGAGACATTTGCAACACCCTCTACAACCCCCTTTTTAATTGAGCACGTGAACGAAGAGTTCACATCAGTTTGCCCAGTAACTGGGCACCCAGACTTTGGAACAATAGTTCTTCGGTACGAGCCAAAAGACCTCTGTGTTGAATTAAAAAGCTTGAAGTTGTATCACCAATCATTCCGTAACGAAGGAATATTTTACGAAGCAGTCACAAACAAGATGCGAGACGATTTGGCCGATTGCATGCATCCAAATTGGTTACAAATTGTGACCGATTGGAAGGGCCGAGGCGGGATTCGCAGCGTTATAACGGCATCGTTTGGTACTGTTCCAGCCTGTTGGCAAGGGTGCTAAGTTGCGAATTCTTCTTGCAACTTCAAACGATCACAAACTTCAAGAAGTACGCGAGATTCTCGAACCACTCGGAGTCCCCGTTGATGGTTTGGATTCCCTAGATACAACATACACTGAGCCAGTAGAAGACGCGGATACTTTTGAGGGCAACGCTAAATTGAAAGCAGTTGGATATGCCAAAGCAACTGGGATACGTTGCATGGCAGACGACTCTGGCTTGTCGGTTGACGCACTTAACGGCAAGCCTGGCGTGTACTCGGCTCGGTTTGCTGGCGTTGGGGAAACAAGAGACGAACGAGATAAAGCAAACAACGATTTACTCCTTGAAATGTTGGTTGAAGTACCAGCAAACAAAAGAACCGCAAGATTTGTTTGCGCTATTTGTGTCGCAGATCCAGATGGCACAATCCTTGCAGAATCAACTGGGACATTTGAAGGCGTGATTGGTTTTACGCCCGTAGGCGAAAACGGTTTTGGTTATGACCCTCTACTTTTTGTTCCAATAGCCAATAAAACCAGTGCTCAAATGTCGCCTGACGAAAAAAACGCTCAGTCGCATAGGGGAGACGCTGTTCGTAAAATTACGTCTTTGTTATCGCCGTAATTAATGCAACTTCTGCAGGGCAGTTTACCCGAAGCGGAAACAAAGAACCAACACCAACAGTCACAAACAACCTACTGTCATTTTGTTCATAAAGACCAGCCGTATACCCACGAGCGATTGCAAGGTTTGCACCCTTGCGCTTGGGCATCGCAACTTGTCCACCATGTGTGTGGCCAGAAAGCGTCAGTGGAACGCCTAATTCAGACGCAACCCTGAACGCTTTTGGATTATGCGAGAGAAGTAAATGCGTTTCTTCATTGCAAACAGACTCCACTTTGGCTCGACACTGCTTTGATGTTTTTGCCCAATCAATTCCAGCAATATTAAGCGTATTTCCACGGTGGTTTATTCTGCAAGAAGTATCGCGCAAAATTTGTACGCCCGCATTTTTCGCCATTGTTGTGAGTGTGCGGTCACAGTCGAGTTCGTCGTGGTTGCCTAAAACAAGCATCGTCCCAAGTGGTGCATTTATTGCAGCAAGTGCCTCAAGTAAAGGTGACGCCCCATCAACATATAAATCTACCACGTCGCCTGTACATACAACAATGTCTGGCTCTTGTGCTTTCAACAAATCAACAGCGCACAGTGCTCGGTTAATCGGCATTAAATCGCCAAGATGAAAATCGCTGACATGTCCAATTCGCAGACCATCAAAAGCGGTTGGCCACTTTGGAGTTTCGATATTTACAGTATGCAAGTCGATCGATTGGTCAAAGTGCTTTCGAAACAGACGACCACCGCTAAGTTTATTTGGCCCCGTTGTAAATAAAAAGTGTCTTGCCTTTGCTCTTCGAAATTTACCAGAGGATTTGTGTGATATGGGCATGTGGTAATTTGTACGGCGTTTGGAAACTAACGTTCGTTAGAAACGAATTTCTCCGCCAAGAAACAGCCCTTGAAGCCCGGCATCAAAGGTGTAAGCGCCGTCTTCGGCATTTAATTCTTGTAGCCGGTATCCAAAAAAACCACCAATATTAGGTGAAAAATCAACAGAAAGCCCAGCTTGGATACTCGCCATGGCCCCACCGTCATTGCCAAGCATCCCACCAACAAGTAATTGTGCATCTAAGGAAACAAAGTCTGCCCAATCCAGGGTGTTGCGGGTATCCCAGCGAAATTCCATTTCAAGTCCGACCTGCAAAGTGACCCAAGTATTTGCATGCGTTACCTCTTGTGTTGAAGAATCGTTCGAAAGTTTTGTGTCGATGCCGAACCACCTTAGACCAGCAACAGGCGCAAATGTTAATGTAGCATCTTCACTTGCATTGTATGGTTGCCAAACGCTCCAAGAAGTTTCAATACTAACGCTTTGAATGTCAGTTGAACCCGACCATGCATTTCCATTAGCAAATGTAACACCGCCATAAACGTCGTTTCCAACGAACGTTCCGTTTCCAGAAGTTGAAAAATCAAAAAATGAAAGCGACATGGTTAGATTTGATGTTGGTTGCAACGAAAACTCAAGCAATGGCACTTTTTCTTTGCGTCGCAAAGAAATAGAATCTTCAAAATCAATTTTACCCCCACCGTCTTGTATTGTTCCACCAAGTCGAGCAAGCCAAGCACCAGTCCGCAAAAGCGCAGGAGTTTCGTCGGTTTGCGCATCTTGTAACCCAAGACAAACTGTTAACAAAAGAATATCAATCATGATGATAATCCCGCTTCAATTACGTGGACTTTTCCTGTTCCTTTTGTGATTTCACCCAGAATAATCGGTGTTTCGCCAAGTTGTTCAAGATGCGAAGTGATTGAATCTGCAAAGGCGGGGCGTACTATTAAGATATACCCAATGCCCATATTAAAAACACGGAACATTTCTTCGGTTTCAATGTTTCCATGTTTTTGTAGAAAATTAAATATACTTGGAACTTCCCAGCGATCAAGGTGTACAGTTGCATCAACCGAATCACAAAGTGAACGACATAGATTTCCAGCAATTCCACCACCTGTAATGTGTGCCATTCCTGAAACAACCTTCTTGACTCGATATTGTTTTAAAAGTTTTACAATTGGTTCAACATAAATTCTTGTTGGTTCAAGTAATACTTGGCCAAGTGTTTTTTCTTCATTTAATTCTGGATATATTTTTTTCAAATCTAAATCTGCAACGGCAGCTCTTGCAAGTGTGAATCCGTTTGAGTGCACGCCACTAGCGGGCAGGCCGATGATAATGTCATCTGGCTCAACTCTGCTTGGGTCAATCGCGCGGTCAAGCTCGACAACGCCCACAGCAAATCCTGCAATATCAAAATCGCCCTTGGCATAGATGTCTGGCATTTCCGCGCACTCCCCACCAATTAGAGCGCAGTTTGAAATCTCGCACCCTCGTGCAACGCCCGAAACAATTGCTGCTGTGGTTTCAGGGTCTTGGGTGTGCAGCCCTAAATAATCCAAGAAAATAAGTGGTTCTGCCCCTTGAACGATCATATCGTTCACATTCATCGCAACACAATCGATTCCAACAGTGTCGTAAATACCTAGTTCGCAGGCCAATTTCACCTTTGTTCCTACGCCATCGGTGCAGGCAACGAGGACTGGATCCTTGTAGTTGCGTTTAAATAGGCGTTCATTGAAATCGAGTCGGAACATGCCAGCGAAACCGCCGTGTTCTCCGAGTACTCGAGGGCCATGGGTTCGCTTCATCATTGATTGGATTAGATTAACGAGCTTGTCGCCAGCTTCAATATCTACACCAGAATCTGCATATGTTAATGGTTTTTTTGTTGGGGATGCCATATGGTAAGTGTAGTCATCTTGATCGGTTGGCGGTATCCTGTACCGTCTTAAATGGAGTAAAGCATGTCAATTCTTGTAAACAGTTCAACAAAACTAATCTGCCAAGGCATAACCGGTTCATCGGGGGCATTTCACACCAAAGGATGTCTTGATTATGGCACAAATGTAGTGGGTGGCGTGACTCCTTCAAAGGGTGGCCGGAAAGACGCAAACGGATTACCTGTCTTTAATACCGTATCCGAAGCAATCAGTGAGACAGGAGCAAACGCATCGATGATTTTTGTTCCCCCGCCATTTGCTGCCGATTCTATCCTTGAAGCAGCAGACGCAGGCATAGAATTGATTTGCGCAATTACCGAGGGTATTCCCGTTTCGGACATGATGCGCGTGAAGGAAACACTTAAACAATATCCAAACGTTGTTCTCATTGGACCAAATTGCCCCGGTATTATTACACCAGGGAAAAAAGTATCTGGCGAAGGTGCAAATGCAACTTTTGAAGGTGGTTGTAAAATCGGCATCATGCCTGGATATATTCACACAGCTGCATGCGATTCCAAAAGCGGAAAGAGTGTTGGCATTATCAGTCGCTCAGGTACACTTACATATGAGGCTGTTTGGCAAACAAGTTTGCTTGGTTTAGGTCAAACAACATGCATTGGCATTGGTGGTGATCCAATTAAAGGGGCCAATTTCATAGAACTTCTCGCCCGTTTTGAAGCAGATGACGAAACAGATGGCGTTGTAATGATTGGTGAAATTGGCGGATGTGATGAAACCGAAGCAGGTAAATGGATTAAAGACAACATGTCCAAACCGGTTGTAGGCTTTATTGCTGGCATCACCGCACCAAAAGGAAAACGAATGGGGCATGCGGGAGCGATAATTGGTGGCGAGGATGATACTGCACAAGCAAAGATGGCTTCACTTCGAGATTCAGGTCTTATGGTTTCCGATAGCCCAGCGGGTATCGGCGAAGCGATGGCGCAAGCTCTTGGAATAGTCGCGGTTGCTAAATAAAAGGTATGCTGTCCAACACGAATCCCAAGGAGGGGAATAAACGTGCAAACAATCAAGGAACGATACGAATCAGTTAACAAACGAATCGCAAGCGCTGCCAACAAGGTAGGGCGTAGCGCCTCGAACATTCACCTTATCGCAGTGACAAAACACGCTACGGTTGATGAGGTGCGACAGCTGATTGATTTAGGACATTCAGATTTTGGCGAAAATCGCCTTCAACACTTTACGCAGTTGGCAGTACAAATCGAGGAGTATGTCGGCCGCCGAAAAGAATTAGGCGAACCAGATTTAGCAAATTCAATTCGTTGGCACTTTATTGGTCATTTACAGAGAAACAAATGCAGACGGGTGCTTCCGTTGACCCGGCTAATTCACACGCTGGATTCACTTCGGCTAGCAGAAGAAATTCAAGAAGTTGCAGAAAAGCGAAATCAAGTTATCGAAGTGTTACTACAGACAAACATTTCTAGGGAACGACAAAAAACTGGAATTGCTCCAGCGGCAGTTGGATATCTTCTTGAGCAACTTGCAACAATGCCTCACATTAAACCACGCGGAATGATGTGCATGGCACCCGCCGGCGAAGACCCCGAAGAATCACGGCCAATTTTTACACGGTGCCAAGAACTATTTGAAGAAATGAAACTAGATAAGCATTCTGGTGATGCCTTTAATATTCTCTCAATGGGAATGTCAAACGATTTTGAGATAGCAATTGAATGTGGTGCGAACATTGTTCGGGTTGGCTCGGCATTATTTGGCGAAAACTTGGTAGTTGCATAGTAAACGCATTGTCGTGCGGTAACTAATTTTTATAAATTAGAATCGCAACAGACGTTGAGTGACTATCCTATTGCATATGCATATGCGCAAAATATTAGAACGAGATAAAATCATTTTTGGTTTTGAGTTTTTTCCACCCAACACAGACGGAGGATGGGACGCGCTGACTGCCCGCATGAAAACATTTGAAGCGCTAGAACCATCTATTGTTTCAGTAACGTATGGCGCTGGTGGATCGACACGAACAAGAACGCATGATTTAGTTTGTCACATCGCAGAAAACACATCACTTGACCCTATTCCCCACCTTACATGTGTTGGACATTCAAAAAAAGAAATTACAACAATTTTACAATCGTATGCAGACGCGGGTATTGATAATATTTTGTCTTTACGTGGCGATGCTCCGAAAAATGGAATTGATAATAGCGACTTTGAGTATGCGGCAGACTTAGTATCATTTATTCGAGAGTTTCCTGGCGCTTCATTTGGAATTGGAGTGGCCGGTTTTCCTGAGGGGCATCCAGAAACCCCAAATCGATTACTTCAGATGGAACACCTAAAGGCAAAAGTTGATCGCGGGGTTGATTGGATATGCTCACAACTTTTTTTTGATAACGCGTCTTTTTATGACTGGATTGAACGGTGCGAACTTGCAGGCATAACAACACCAACATTTGCTGGCATCATGCCAATTACATCGATTGCAGGAATGCGTCGCATGGCTGACCTTGCAGGCGGTGCAAACTTCCCCGCAAAACTACAGCGTCGACTGTATCGTTTTCAAGACGACGCAGATGCAGTTGCGAAAATTGGAACCAGTTGGGCGGCAGAGCAGTGCGCTGATTTGTTAGACAACCAAGTTCGCGGGATTCATTTTTTTACTATGAATAAATCAACTGCAACCGAAGATATATACAGCTCTTTAGGTGTATCAAGCGGTTCTAAACTGCGAAACTCACATTAAATCTTCAAAAACGGTATCCTCTCTGAGATGCAAAGATTGAAATATATAGTATTCATGTTTCTGTGCTCTTCGTTTGTTTCCACACTTGCAGTTGCATCAACACCGCCAGAGCCAAGCCTGCGCAACTTTCCAGCTGCTTGGCTTGGATTCGGCTTGATGTTCATGTTTTTTGTTGTCGTTGTGTTAATCAGCGTGATGTCATCTAAGCGTGGACACCAAGATTAATAAATAGTATTGGAGGTTAAAATGAAAACCACTTCTAAACAAGGGCTGATAGCCCTGAATATTGCACTTCTTGCTGTACTTGCTGCTGTTTCTCTTGTCCCAACAGTAGATGCACAGGTATCTTCTAATGACAAATACGTTGCCGTAGCGGGAACGCTGAGCGGGCTCTCGTCTGGAGTGGTCTTTATTGTAAGTGAAAACAACCGTGCAGTTCTTGCAACAACTTGGGATCACAACAAAAAGAGAATTGTAATTATGGCCGCGCGAAGCATTGCCAATGACGCCGCGAGTATTACGAGGCAATGATGAACGAACAACAAACAACTATCGGAAACGCAACACTTTGGGCATCCGCCTTTATCATTACAGCACTTGTGCTGGTTATGTCTGGGCGACATACCCAAAGAGCAAACGCTGAGGGTGTAAACAGCGCAAATGGATTTACGTTGTTGACAACATTAAATGGGCAAGGTTCAGAGTTTTTGTACCTTATTGACGACGAATCATCAATGTTAATTGTGTACAGCATAAGCAATCCTCAACTAAACGCAAAAATGGAAATTTCCGCAGCGTGGTATCTTCCATCCATGTTTAATACCGCATTAAATTGAATTGTATTTATTAACTCACAAATGCGAAAACCAATAGACACAGTAATGGTGGAACAGCGCGCGACTTCATTTACGCGGCGTTCAATCAAAACAGAATCAAAACAACAAGGACTTCGCCTTGCACTTTCGATGATTGATCTTACGACCCTTGAAGGCAAGGATTCCCCAGAGAAAGTTCGTTCGTTGTGTCACAAAGCAATTACACCATGGGAGTGTGAAATTGAACCACCCCTGCCGTCAGTTGCTGCAGTGTGTGTGTATCCAAGTTTGGTTCAAGTCGCAAAAAGAGCCCTTGAGGGTTCAGGTGTTTCGGTTGCTTCAGTCGCAACAGGTTTTCCAAGTGGACAGTATCCAATTGCAGTTCGATTAAACGATGTAGTTGAAGCAGTAAAATCCGGAGCCGACGAAATCGACATGGTTATTAATCGTGGAGCGTTTTTGTCTGGTTGCACGGAAGAAGTCGCAGATGAAATTGCACAAGTTCGTGTTGCTTGCGGAAAATCCCATTTGAAAATTATCCTTGAAACTGGGGAACTTGAAACACTAGAAAATGTTCGCATTGCTTCCGATCTTGCAATACGAGCAGCAGCATCTACCGGACCGATTAACGACGGCGAGGTTTTTATTAAAACATCTACCGGCAAGGTAAGCCCCGCGGCAACAATGCCCGTGACCCTCGTGATGCTCGAAGCGATTCGTGATTATTACGAAGAAACGGGAGTACGCATAGGGATGAAACCTGCAGGTGGAATAAAAACCGCCAAGCAGGCGCTGCATTATCTTGTGATGGTAAAAGAAACACTCGGAGATGATTGGCTTACTCCCAATTTGTTTCGTTTCGGTGCATCGAGTTTAACAAATGACGTGTTGCGGCAAATTAGAAAACAACAAACGGGCAGTTACGCTGCCACATATGATTTTAGTGAGGCATAAATCGTGGCAACAACAAATAAAAATCAAAATACAGCCAAGTGGGAATACAGTCCCGCACTCGAAAGTACAAAAGTAACGATTGAATCTAAAAGCAAACTTTTCATTGGCGGCAAATTTGTTTCGCCAAAATCACGTTCATGGTTTGCGACAGTTAATCCTGCAACAGAAGCAAAATTAGCGGACGTTGCATGTGCTGGAAAGGCGGATGTTGAAGCCGCAGTCAAAGCCGCAAAAACCGCTTTGCCAAAATGGTCCCGTCTAAGTGGAACAGAGCGCGCAAAATATTTATACAGAGTTGCCCGGCGAATACAAGAACGCGCAAGAGAGTTTGCAATTCTTGAAACAATTGATGGTGGAAAACCAATCAAAGAATCAAGGGATATAGACATTCCCCTTGCAGCGCAACACTTCTTTTATTATGCGGGATGGGCAGATAAATTAGCGTATGCATTTCCAGGAAGCACTCCGGCCCCCGTGGGCGTGTGTGCACAAATTATCCCTTGGAATTTTCCGTTGCTTATGGCAGCGTGGAAACTCGCTCCTGCACTTGCTTGTGGAAACACCTGTATTCTAAAACCAGCAGAAACAACATCGTTAACGGCACTACGCCTTGGAGAAGTATTTCAAGAGGTTGGCTTACCAGAGGGCGTTGTGAACATACTTACAGGAGAAGGCGACACAGGTCGGTTATTGGCGCAACACAACGCAGTAAACAAAGTTGCATTTACGGGTTCAACCGAAGTTGGAAAACTTCTCATGCGAGAGACTGCTGGCACAGGCAAAAAATTAACACTTGAGTTAGGTGGTAAAAGTGCAAACATACTGTTTGCTGATGCAGCAATTGACCAAGCGGTCGAGGGTATTGTTGCAGGAATTTATTTTAACCAAGGGCATGTGTGTTGTGCGGGTTCGCGATTGTTTGTTGAAGAGCCAATCTTAGAAGAAGTAATTTATAAATTAAAACAACGATTGGGCACTTTGCGAGTTGGTGATCCACTCGATAAAAACACTGACTTGGGCGCAATTAACTCGAGAAGCCAACTTAAAGTGGTTGAGGGATACATTCGTTCAGGAGTAAAAGAAGGCGCTCAACTGCATCAACTTACAACAAAGAGACTTCCAAGCAAGGGGTTCTGGTGTAACCCCTGTTTCTTTACTGATGTTCAGCCAAGTCACACAATCGCACGGGAGGAAATTTTTGGTCCCGTTCTTTCAGTTATGACTTTTAGAACGCCCGAGGAAGCCATTTCCAGAGCAAACAACTCGCCATACGGTTTAGCGGCCGGAGTTTGGACCGACAAAGGGGCGAAAATATTTGAAGTTGCGAAGAAACTCGACGCAGGAATTGTGTGGTGTAACACCTACAACAAATTTGATGCTAGTTCACCGTTTGGCGGCTTTAAGGAATCTGGCTTTGGACGGGAGGGCGGGATGCACGGCCTTCGACCATACGTTCGGCTCGGCGGGGTTTAAGAAAGGTTTTATATGTCACGATTAACTATTGCAAAAACATACAAAATGTACATCGGTGGAAAATTTGTTCGAACTGAATCGGGTCGTTCCATTGTTGTTGAAAACACAAAAGGCGAAATTGCTGCACATACTTGTCACGGTTCGCGTAAAGATTTTCGTGGTGCTGTAGAGTCTGCATCAAATGCGTTTACATCTTGGTCTGGGATAACCGGTTATTTGAGAGGGCAGATTCTCTATCGCATGGCAGAAATGCTGGAGGGCCGACGAGAAGAATTTGCTGCGGCTATCCTGACGACACAAAAAATAACACCTGCAAAAGCAAAAAAAGAAGTTGACGCTTCGGTTGACTGCCTTGTTCGATTTGCAGGCTGGACAGATAAGTACCACCAAGTTCTTGGTTGCTCAAATGCTGTTGCTAGCGACTATTACAATTTCACTGTTCCGCAACCACAAGGCGTTGTCGCTGTGATAGCACCGCCCGCACCCTCTTTATTAGGTTTGGTTGCTCTTCTTGGTGCTCCGCTTTGTACGGGCAACACAATCGTTGCAGTGGGTTCTGATTTGAATCCGGTACCAACTGCAATTTTAGGAGAGATTTGTCAAACTTCTGATATACCAGCCGGTGTTATTAATTTGATTACTGGCAAACAGTCAGAATTATTCGAACAAATTGCTTCACACCGTCAAGTTGCTGGTATTTATTCTGCTGCACTATCAAAGAAAAACCGGATTTTGGTTGAAGCCAGTTCTGCTGACAGTTTGAAACGTGTGAGGTTCAACACCTTTAGCGACGAAGACTGGTATGACGGCGATACAGTGGCATCACCATGGAATATCGAGCCTTTTGTTGAAATGAAGACCATTTGGCACCCATCTGCTTGTTAATCGTCTTGGCTGTGATTAACTAGCGTAGAGGCGTTGCTTTTCAAAAGTCCGTCCCCGATTCCTTTGAAACTAGCTTGTACTTGTGCGCGTTTAGTATCTTTCGATATGGCATCAAATTTAATTCGGTATGTTCGTGTAACTTGATCGAAATGTTGCCGGTTTATTTCAGCATCTTGTAGATTAATGACTTCTTCACCTAGAAATTCGCCACTTGGCGTTGTTGCTTTTACATTGAGAATACCAACGCCACGGCAGGCAAAACCATCACCATCGTGTAACGAGATGTGCACAATAATAGTTGCATGTTCAGTTTCAGTAACACGAATTCTGCTTAATGGGTGAATAACGATGGAGTCAGGAGCATACGCCCATTGCTGCGTAGGCTTTGGTCCAACTTGTTTCGGTGCAAAAGAACACCCATAAAAAAACATCGCCAATGTTAGAAGCACAGTGGCGATGAAATTTTTTGTTGTGTTATATAGCAAGCGCGAGCTCTTTAGCCAGCGACTTCATTTATAAGTG
This sequence comes from Phycisphaerae bacterium, assembly GCA_018701395.1. GTDB lineage: Bacteria > Planctomycetota > Phycisphaerae > Phycisphaerales > SM1A02. The sequence continues at coordinate 21,034 of JABIWU010000008.1, forward strand.
TTTCGATCGCAATATCAATTTTTACGTCTGTTAGATACGTATTGTTTGCAATTGAATCCTTGACTCTGTCAACTAATTCCTGACGAATCTCGGGCAAGTTGTGAATTTTCTCGAGCATTTGAGCTTGCTCAGAAAATTCAACTCGATCCACGGTGCCAGCGGCACCGCTGTCCATAGCTGGCGCAGACACTTCGACAGCAGTTGTTGTTGGAGTAGTTGGGGTTGTAGGTTGTACTGACCCAACTATTGCGTTTCCAGCGTTTCCGATTGCGGAGATTTCAGACATTCTTTTATACCTTTTCTGTGTCGCTGTGCGACTGTTCCTCTTAAGTCCTAACACTTCCCATTCCCTTGATCCACCGAACAAGCCCTCAAATTTGTTTGTTGATTGAAGCCACCAAGCAATACAACCAACACCTCTTATATATCGAACAAGCGGCCCGATTTGCTTTAACTTTATGCAATTTTTCAAAGTTTTCGTAAAGTCCGATAGGAACACCCCTATTTGCCAAAAACAAAGGTATTTCCTTGGTGGAATTGCAGTGTACGATAGCCAACATGAACCAAATACCTATTTGTCTATTGTTTTGTGTACTGCTGATTCCGTTTTCAGGATGTGGACCTGAAGTGGCTATACAGAGCGATTCTAGCCATTCCTCGAGCCCGAAGCAGAACGGCGACATAATGGATGTTTCAACCTGGGATTCAAGTTCTCAGGCGCCAACTGGCAATAGGCAAACGGTGAGAGCTAATGCGATTCAGCAAAAGGATCAATATGCAATCGTCGTAGCAACCTTTACAGGTGATGCTAGTACTGAGTCTGCTACCGCCCAACGAAATACACTTGCAAGGCAATATCCGTCTTTAGGGCGGGGTTTGACCATTCGTCCACGCTCTAGAGGCACAGCGTTGACATTCGGTATTTATGAAAGTTACGAAGATTCAGCGGCGAAAAAAGACATGGCAATTCTTCGTTCGATGAAAACTCCTCAAGGAAATCTATTGTTTGGACAAATTTTACTTTTGAAATTTAAACCGCCACGGCAATGGCAAAACTTACATCCTTACGACTTATGGACAGTTCGCAGAGAGTTTCCAAAAATTGTTCCATTGTTTACCTTAGAGGTCGCCGTTTGGGGAGATTTTGAAAGCGGTCAATATCCAACCAATCGAAGGCACGCTGCAGCCGAAAAGTATGCCAGCGAGTTGCGTTCGCGGGGGTTCGAGGCATTTTTTCACCATAACGATGATGGGGGATTAAGCGCAGTGACGGTTGGGCTTTTTGGCCCGAATGCGGTTGATCCTGAAACTGGGTTTTATGCTCCAAACGTAGAGGCACTTCTTTCCCGTTTTTCAGATCGGCTCGTAAATGGGCAACCGATTGAAATTTACTTTGATCCGAATAACCACGCGTTGGGTTCAAGCGTGCAACAGCCCTGCTTAGTTGAAGTGCCAGTAGATTGAATTACAGCGTATTTAATTGAAGGATCTTGTCATCGAGGTTCAGGTCTTCGGGGCCAATGTAAACCAGCGTTAACTCCCCATAATCACGGTATTTGAGCCAATTATTCACATTTTCTAGTGTAACGCCTTCGATTTCTTCAAGTCTATCTTGCAACGACCGCGTTTTGCCAAGGGCGTATTGGTCTCCCCACAGTGCACTTGCTCTTGCTGTTGTTGATTCACCACGCATAACCGTTCGACTTTTTAATCGTTGGATTGTTCTTGCTAATTCGTCCGCGGAAATTCCATTTCGAAGTTCCGCAAGTTGTTCTAGACAAACCTGAATAGTTTCATTTGCTCGTTCAGGAGTCGTTCCCGCATGCATTCGAATAAGCGAACGTTCTTTTGAAGCAGCATATTGAGCTGAAACACTATAACAAAGCGACCTACGCTGTCTGACTTGTGTAAATAATCTACCGCTTGTTGCTCCTCCAAAGACAGAAATAGCAACGGCTTCCAAAATTGAATTTGAATCTGAAATATTGGGTCCATCAATGGCAAAGCATATATGAACCTGCGAAGTGTCTTGTTTAATCCAATGTACTCCCCGGTCAACAGTGCTGGTTGACGGAATGTCAGTTTTGTTTCCATTCCATGAATCAACAAGTTCCGAAACGGTATCAATGATTTGGTTATGGTCTACATCACCTGCAACAACGAGAATCGAATCGTTTGGTACGAAGTGTTGCTGGTATACATTTTGTAACCGACCGATAGTTGCAGACTCTATTACATCTGTTACACCATACGCAGAACGATTAAATGGTGATGGGAGGTGGTGTTTGTTCAGAGCAATTCCAGCTTGTTGCGAAGGATTGTCATCTATCGAGTTGATGGATTGTAAGCACAAACTTTTACACGCATCTAAATCACTTTCGGGCAGTGTTGGGTTTAGCAAATAGGCACCTAACAAAGGAATTCCCTGTGTTAAATGCGTCCCGAGCATAACTGCTGAAACTTGAAAAAATTCAATTCCACAGGATACCTGACGTCTAATACCAAGCGAATCAAGGGCATTATTGTGTTCTTTTGCACTAAGACCACCAGCACCTCGTTGGATAAGTTCTGCCAATAGGACACTGTCGCCATCATGTTTGTTTGTTGCGACCCCAGCACGGACACCCCAGTTAAATGCCGCGGTTTTAATTCCCGGAACGATCTCAGTAATAATACAAAGTCCACAGTCAAGTCGTTTTTGTTGAATGTTGCTCATCTAAGAATAGGAGCATACAAATACAATTTGTAATTGTGTAGTGGCAAATAAAAAACTTTATATGCAAATGAAACTCGCGTGCAATTTATTTGGTTTTTATATAAAACGTTTCATGTTGTTACTTTTTTATTAAAAAAACAATAAAAATAAAAAACTTATTTACGAGCGAAAACTAAGCACAATGAACACAAAAGTATAAAAAAACCTACGCAGCGCATCATGCATGCACTTTTTTGCTAAGTAACAAAAACTTTTGTTATAAAAATAAGTTAGTAACAACTTGTTTTTCAATTTTTTTTTGTAAAGCATCTTCCAAATTGAGTCCGATACGGTTAAAACTCTATTGACGGAACGTCCGTCAGTGGTCCCATCGCGCGCATTGTTGAAACAAGGAGGTCAATGATCATGGCCAAAAAGAAAGCAACGAGAAAAAAGGCAACTCGAAAGAAAGCCACTCGTAAAAAAGCTACTCGTAAAAAAGCTACTCGTAAAAAAGTAACCCGTAAGAAGGCTACCAAGAAGAAAGCTACTCGCAAGAAAGCTACTAAGAAGAAAGCTACTCGCAAGAAGGCTACTAAAAAGAAAGCAACTCGTAAGAAAGCTGCTAAGAAGAAGACTACTCGCAAGAAAGCTACTAAGAAGAAAGCTACTC
>JABIWU010000058.1 GCA_018701395.1 Phycisphaerae bacterium
AAGAGTGCGTGTTTTCAATGCACGACCGTGCATCTATTTACACTATTCCAGACGCAATGCGAAGCGAAGGACTAGACCGTCAAATCCTTTCGATGCTCAAACTGCATAACCGCGTGAATGCAACCACTGAAGATAGGGCGCGTTCTGACTGGAATGCATACACCACAGCAATCGCCTCCGAACGAACATACAACATTAACATTGGCATTCTTGGAAAATACACATCAATTCGTGATGCATACGCTTCCATTGACAAAGCAATTGAACACGCTTCAACACATTTGTCTGCGAATGTAAATATCAAATGGCTTGATGTAACAAACTTTACCTCTGCAAACGCAGACTCAAAACTTGAAGCGGCAGACCTTGACGGCGTTATTGTTCCTGGCGGATTTGGCGAAAGAGGCATAGAAGGCAAGTTAGCCAGCGTTAAATGGGCTCGCGAACATGGCATTCCATTTCTTGGTATTTGCCTTGGTTTCCAAATGGCTGTTGTTGAATTCGCGCGAAATGTTGTCCAACTCAAAGACGCGAACTCCGCAGAATTTGATGTGAATTGCGCACACCCAGTCATTGCAGAGTTGCCTGACCAGAAAGAAATCGAAGGCCTTGGCGGAACGATGCGCCTCGGTGGCCAAGATGTTGAAATTACCCCAGGCACATTTGCAGAAAAACTCTTTGGCGCAACAAGCGTTCGAGAACGTTTCAGGCACCGCTACGAAGTAGAACCAACATACATTGAACAATTGACAAAGGCTGGCTTAATCTTTAGTGGGCACCATCCTGAGCATCAAATTATGCAAGTGCTTGAACTTTCTCCAGAGGTACACCCTTACTTTGTTGCGGGCCAATTCCACCCAGAACTTACAAGCCGACCGCTAAACCCACAGCCAATGTTTATGGGTCTTGTTGCAGCAGCGATTGCGCACCGTACTGGCGAAACAAACCCAGCAGGCATTGATTCTCGGTGGCTCAGTGGCAGTGACGTACGCTCTAACGTATAATTAACTTTCACAAACTACGGCGATATAGCTCAGTTGGTTAGAGCGTGGGATTCATAAGCCCGAGGTCACAGGTTCGAATCCTGTTATCGCTATTCCGCCCCCGGAAAGTTGCCAACATGCATTCCGACCTCAATAACATACTACTTCTCGATGGAGCAACTGGTAGCGAACTTGATCGCGCTGGTGTTGATGTGGGCATGCCGCTCTGGTCGGCAAACGCAATTCTTGAAGCCCCCGAAATTCTAAGACAAGTGCATATTGCATACCTTGAAGCCGGCGCGCAAGCGATTAGTACCAATACCTTCCGCACACATGAACGCTCACTTGCAAAAGTAGGCATGGGAGATCGCGCTGAAGAACTAACTGCAAAGGCAGTTGAAATTGCACGCTCTGCAGTCAATGAAGTAAACACTGATGCCATTGTCTTTGGAAGTGTTGCGCCACTTGAGGATTGTTACTCCCCAGAACTTGCACCGTTATCAAAAGTTTGCGAAGAAGAACACGCACAAATGATTCGCTATCTTGTCAACTCGGGGGTTGATCTTGTTCTTATCGAAACAATGTGCTCTGCGGGTGAATTGTGCGCAGCATCCATTGCCGCAATGGAAAACACAGACGATTGGGCAGTAAGCATGTGCCTTAAGCAAGATTCAATAGGAATACTCCTTGATGGAAACCCAATCGATGAATTCGTGCCCGCCCTTGCGCGTGCTCGCTTCCTTGGCATCAATTGTTACCCAGCAACAACACTCGCAGAACAAGTTACCTATCTTCGTTCCATAGCGCCCGCGCACATGCCAATAGCTGCATATGGCAATGTGGGAACCGCAGATGATGAAGGTGGCTGGGTCAATACCGATGCCATTGATCCAATAGCATTTGCAGCGTACGCAATGGATTGGGTACAAGCAGGAGCAAGCATTGTCGGGGGATGTTGTGGAACAACACCTGCCACCATTGCTGCCATTGGCAAATTGCGCTGCAGCAACCCTCCACCTTGACCCCTGCTAGTTTTTGGCGGTTTTACCTTTTTATCGCAATATAATGCATGCTACGACGTATATATTGTATCCCATACACAACTAGGCAATACTTGCCGCAAACGGAGATTATCCATGAACGAACGTAAAAAAATACATCAAACACCCGAAGCTCTAAAACAGCATGCTTGGAAAACCCCTCTTTCAATTGCATCACTCGCATTAATCGCGGTTGTCAGTATTTCATCCGTGAATATAGATGCAATCGCCGAGGAGCCAGCAGTGGATGCGAATCGAACTGCGCCCATAGATTATACGGTGACTTCATATGTTAAAATTACGGATGCACTAATGGCAGGAACAATTACTCCTGAAGAAGCTGCTAAGAAAATACAAGCGACCAATCGAGTTAACACGTACTTAACCAAGGTTGAAACCGACATCAGCGTTGCCGTTGAAAGCGGAAAAATGACCGTGGATGAAGGTATGGAAAAATACGATGCTGCAGTCAAAAACATCAACAAACGCATGGGTGGCGAAAAAGGTAATAACAACGAACGTGCTCAAGCACACTTGAAGAAAATTGGAACAGACATTCGCGAAGCAATCGCAAATGGTGAAATGACCCCTGAAGAAGGCAAGGCGAAATACGCTGAAGCTGAAACCAAAATGCAAACTCGCATGGGTAGTGCTAAAAACCAAAACAATGACCGAGCCCAAGCACACTTGAAGAAAATTGGAACAGACATTCGCGAAGCAATCGCAAATGGCGAAATGACCCCTGAAGAAGGCAAGGCGAAATACGCTGAAGCTGAAACCAGAATGCAGCAACGCATGGGTGGTGCTAAAAACCAAAACAATGACCGAGCCCAAGCATATTTAACTAAAATCGGCACTGAAATAAAAGTAGCTGTCGCAAATGGTGAGTTGACTTCTGAAGAAGGCAAGGCAAAATACCTTGCAACAGTTGAGGGTATTCAGAAACGAATGGCAAAAGCATCTAAAGGCGAACAGTCTGAACGTGGCGCAAAAGACCGCCGCGGTAACCGCGATCGTGATTCAAAAAGGAAACGTGGCAAAGACGGAGATCGTCGTAATAAATAATTGATGTAAGAAACTGCAAACTATAGAAACGCCCTTCCATTTGGAAGGGCGTTTTTGTATAAGATTACAATTCATCATGCGTATCTGTCTGCTAACAAACCAAGACTTAGATGACCCGACCATCCGCGAGCACGATTGGCCGTGTGACCCACGACCATTTTTGCCCGACGACGAGTGGCACCTTGCAGTTCTTGGAGAAAAACACGAATCCGTTGCACAAGTCGAA
>JABIWU010000059.1 GCA_018701395.1 Phycisphaerae bacterium
AAAACTATTGAAGAACAAGACGTTGATGCACTTGTGATTGGCTTACCACTAAATATGGACGGTACACCAGGGCAACGCGTCGAAATTACAAAAGCGTTTGCGAGCAATTTAGAAATTACTACAAATATGCAACTACATTTCCAAGACGAACGGCTTACAAGTTCCGCGGCAGAAGAGAAACTTTCCGGTTCTGGCAAAACGCATAAACAAAAAAAGAAGATGCGAGACGCACTTGCTGCTGCTGAAATATTAAACGATTTTTTAGCGCAACTTTAACACAACTACAAACAGAACCAATGCGCCACGCCGCCGTGCGACCAGTTCAATTGGCCATTGCTATGCGTAACTATCAAATACGATTTGCAATCATTGCAAGGAGACGCATCTAACTCAACCACATCGACGCAAGGCAAAACGCAACAGTCAAATGTTTCGTCAATCAGTTTGCCTCGCACATTTTCTTCAGCAATGCCTGAATGCGCTGCTATTGCTAATTCAATTGAGTCTTCTTCAGTTGTGTCGCCGAAAAACCAAACTTGTATTTTGTCCCACGGCATCGCTCGCATGTCTGGGTCGCACATAAGGCGAGCATAAAAATCGTCAAGCAGTGCGGATTCACTCAATACAAGTCTGAATTCGCCAGTTGCATTAATGCATTGCATAGCTTGTCGCATTAATTCTTTTGACAAAGAATCGAGTCTTGAATCTTTGCATTCTGATTGAACAACTCTGTCTGTCATTCGATTGGCTTCGAGGCTTTGAATTGTAAATGTGGAAGGTTTAACCTTTTTGCAATTGACTCATCCATCTCACGAATGACTTGAACATTAAATACTCTCCCGTGATCAGCGCCTTCCAAAACACGGACCATTACATCAAAGTTTTTAGATTCAAAAAAGTCCTGAAGGGCATTCACGGATAACTCAAGATAAAAAGTATCTAAGCCACCAGCGACAATATTTATTTTCCCTGCTAATTTTGGCGAGAGCGTATCCCAATTATCTTCTAGATATTTTCGAATGTCATATTGCTTCCAGTGCTCAATAACTTCAGGATTAACTACACCTGTTTCACGATTAAACATTTCTGCAGGACGACCGTCTGCGCTTTTTTGGCTAAAGACTGCCTCGAAAGAACTAATTTGCCCACCGTCTTTTAGTACATCATCCATTGCTACAAAATTCTTTGTGAATAAAACTGGCGTACTCCCTCTTCGGGCCATTGGGTGTTCATTGCCATCGCTAATGAAATACATATTCGCATTTTCTTCATACAAATCAACTGTCTGAAAAAAATGAAAGTCCATAGAGTCTGGGGCGAGGGCCCAAGAACCTCCAAAGAACTCTGGATTTTTTAACTGTAACCAAGTTGCAGTCCAACCTCCAGAAGAGTGGCCAGCAACCGTTCGCATATCTGCACTTCCACCTAGGTTGTATGTTTCTTCTAAATAAGGAATCCATTCTTGCATAAGCGCAGTCATTCGTGGCCCATTGTTTGCAGAATCTGTAAATGTGTGGTGCCCTGTATATGCTTGCGCATTTAATACCACTCGACAAATTTGGTCATCGTAATCAGAACCGGTAAACATCATTTTCATATATCTACCACCGTAGTGATCGCTGCCATAGCCACCTATCCAATACATAACTGGGTAGGGCTCTTCGCGATTTGGGTCGTAATCATCTGGGACAATTACACACGCGCCATGTTTCACTTCTCGTCCATAAAAATCACTAAGCAACATGCTCTTTTTTTCGTCAAGCCGAAGGTTTTGATGCAAATTCCATGTGCGTTCTGGAACTGGCATGTTCACCGTTAACTGCACAATGCCAGCACCCATCCCGCTTCCCTCAAAGGACACCGCTTTGCCGTACAGCCCGCCGGGCGATGCTATTTTACATCGGTCATTTTGTTTTCGAAAAACTGCAACTGCTTTCCAATTGCCGCTCGGAATAGATGGTATCGAATCTTCCATCATGTCAGCATTTTCGCCAACCAACATTGGTGTATTTGCTAGCCAGCCAACAACGTCAAGTGCAAAAAAAGGTTCGGGGTTGAACCAGTTTGGACCCCCAATTAAAGGAAGATTGCCACGAGTAAGCATGATGTACAAACGACCATCGAGTGATTCGCCGACTGCACCATCATGTGTAACAGAAAACTGAAGCGGTTTTTCGTGAGAAACCGGCTCTTGAAAGCCAACACAAATTGCAAGTAAAAGACTAATCATCTTAAGACATCATACGCCTAATCCAAACAAATGTTGCAAAACTTGCTCCAAGAAGTAACGCGCCATTGGCTTGATGTAGAGTTGTAACGACAACTTCGTAGAGTGGTGGAGCTTCGCCTTTGTTAATTAAAATAACGAGCAGCGCTCCGCCGCCAAGAAGTATTTGAAGTAAAACTAAAGCATGCAACGAAATTCCTAATTTTTTCAGTGTTGCATCACCTCGACCCATGCAACGAATACCCGTCACAATTGCAACCACCAAAACTAAAATTGCCACAGCTATATGTGTATATAAAATATGTGTTGCCTTTGGTGCAAGCGTTTCATCGCCAAGCATGTGACGATAAACCGCACCAAGAACTAGTTGCAACACCATCGCAACACACAACATCGTTGCCCATTTAGCGTCGCCCTTATTCGTTGCTCTTTCTGGGATCTTCCACTTCGGTGACATCATTGCACTAAGCATGACGAACCCAGCAAATATCATTTGCCCGACAACACCGTGGACGACACCAATCCAGAGGTTTGGTGAAAGCACTTCTCTATCTTGAGAAAGCGTAAGGTGTCCTGTCACACGCAACCCCCCAAGTAGACCTTGCATGCAAACGAAAATGAAAATCAACAACGCAAGAGTCCTTACAATTTTACATTTGTTCCACTTCCATACGCAAATAACCATCGTCAATGAGGTCATTCCAATTAGCATCCCAGTCAACCGGTGTGCATGCTCAAAGAAAACACCTTTGTTTTCTGGCGATACCATCTCGGTCAATGGGTACAACAACATGTTATGTCCATAACTGTTTGGCCAGTCTGGAACTGCAAGTCCTGCTTCCATTCCAGTTACAAGACCGCCCGTTACAAGCATCAAAAAAACCAATGTTGTTGCAACGCAGAGAAAGCCAAAGTTCCAGTCAACGTTGCAACTGCAATCTTTCAATCGACCATGAAGTGATGCCCCAGCAACGCCAAGAACTATTGAGGCTACGAACAGACCTGCCACCCAAATAAGCCCAACAGTCATCATTTCAGATGGTGCCTTCCCTCCGACAATACTCCCAATTAAGAGTACATTAAGAAGCGCTGAAACAATCCCTATATACGCGCCCTCTTTGAGAGACTTTCCATGTCGTGCAGTTATTGGCAAACAAAGTGCGCCGAGTACGAATAGAATTTCGCCGCCGGTTTTTCCTGAGAATAGGAGGGCAATATACGAAAACACCCACATTGCTGTAGTTGCTCCGAGTGCAAGTGTCAGGACCCTGGCAACAGTTTGTTTTGGTTCGTTTTGCATAAGAAAAGGTATACTACCCCACCCTTTGATGAAGAACACAACAGATAAAATTGAAGAGACACCAAGTGAGCAAGTAAAACCTACTTTATCAAGTTTATACGCTGAATTATCTAAAATTCGCCTCAGTTTATTGGTTGTAGTGACAACCGGCGCTGGCTTTATTCTGGCAAGTCCACTGGGCATTGATTGGTACATGCTTTTTTGGACACTTCTTGGTACTACTGCCTGTGCAGGATCAGCGGCGGCACTCAATCAACTTGCTGAAAAATCCCGTGACCAAAAAATGCACCGCACTTTACATAGACCGCTTCCAACAGGTCATATTTCAAAAGCGCATGCATTTGTATTTGGCATCGTCCTTGCCTATATTGGCGTTTCTATATTGAGTTTCGGAGCAAATGTGTATGCGGCTGGAATTGCTCTCCTTACTATTTTGATTTATATCCTTGTGTACACCCCGCTAAAACCGCTTACAACGTTCAATACCATCGTAGGCGCGCTAGTTGGTGCTCTTCCCCCGCTTATCGGGTGTGTGGCAGCAAGCGGAACCATTGATATTGGCGGATGGATTCTCGCAGGCATCCTATTCATATGGCAAATGCCCCACTTCCTCGCACTCGCTTGGATGTACCGAGAAGATTACCTTCGTGGTGGTTTCAAAATGCTGCCAGCAATTGATCGATCTGGCGAGTTAACCGCTCGTGTGAGCGTGATGACTAGTTTGTGTCTTATTCCACTTGCGTTATTAATGACTGTTGTCGGTTCGACGGGAATACTATTTGCAATTACTGGTTCTATTTTGGGTGGATTCATGACAATGAAATCCATAACATTTTGGCGTCACAGAGACGATGCAACTGCTCGCCGACTCTTTTTTGCGAGCATCATTTATTTACCGTTGATTATCGTGTTTATGTTACTTGACCGCGAAACAATTCAATGGATAGAAATTGGAACAAGCAATGTCTGATCAAACCGTTAGGCTAACTTTCAAAAGCGGTGGCTGGGTGCTTGTATTACTCGGAATTGTGATACTTGCAATTTTTACTTGGGCAGTTGCTCCTGCAGTTTTGCGATTAGGTAATCACGGCCCTGGAGATGGAACAAATGTTTCCTCTTACGAGTTCGACCTCTCCGATTTACAACTTGCAGAGGACTCTCTTGTCGCAGTGATGCAACACCGCGATATGTCCCCTGTTCTAACAAATCCAAACATATTATTCGTTGAAGAACTCACTCTTAAAAATAGTGTCAAACGAAACAAATTTTTAGTCTCAGGCGATTTAGTCGTTGGCGTTGAAATTAACGGCGAAGTTAGAACATATCCGTTACACATGCTCAACGTACATGAAATTATAAATGACACACTTGGTGGTGTTCCAATTCTAATTTATTGGAACTGGCCAAGCGGGCATGTTGGCGTATATGAACGTACATTGGCAGGCGAGGTTGAAACGTTTGGTTTAAGCGGTCTTTCTGGAAATGGCTCCATGCTCATTTACGCAAATACAGAAACAGTTGGCGGCGAACAATTATTTTCGCCAATGCTTGGACATTCCATTACTGGGGATCGCGTAGACTTAAAACCAATTACACACGAAGTTGTAAGTTGGAGAAATTGGCTTACGAAACACCCAGAAACAACATCGATTGCGCCCAATGAACAATTCAAAAAGCGGTACCGAAAAGGTGACCCGAGGCAGTATTTCTTGAATGACACCATTTACTTTCCGGTGACTGAAATGCCAGCGGATGGCCGCAACCCAAAAACACATGTCATTGTGCTGAAAACTATTGCGGGTGACGTCATCTATTCAATTCAGGAATTAGTTGATAACGCTGGCGAAACGGGAGAAATCGAATGCGTTGTTGCGGGAGAGCCAATAACATTTACCGTTGGAACTGCTCCACTTTTTGCAGTTGCAAGAGACGCTAGCGGAAATACAATCCCCACGCAACGCGCGCTTTGGTTTGTCTGGTATGCAAACCACCCAAACTCCAAAATCACATCGCCCAATTAATTCTCGGCTAACTAATTAGTGCTTTAAGAGGTCCATTGCTTCAGATACTTTCGGCGTGTCGCCTTTGATAATGGATGGTTGGTATTCCATCGTATCTGTCAATGCAATTCCAATAAAGAGAGCCACGAAAAGTATCGAGCCTACGAAGATAAAGCCTACGAATGCACGATCCCAACGAAGGTGCATGAAATATAAACCAACAATGGTCGCTTTCACGGTTGCAACTGCAAGAGCCGTGATAATTCCCATTTCGGCGATATTAATCGCAGTAAAGTCATACCTTGAAACCCAAACAGTAACTGCAGTCAAAAAAAGCAGGATGCAGCAGATGAATACTAAAAATTTAATTGGAACGATGTGTCCAATTTGATCGTCGTGATGTGATGAATCTGTGTTTGACATATGCTAATTCTCGATATTCCTATTACACTTGTTGCTCATCGCCAGGATGCGCTACATCTTTTTTCCAATCATACCCCTGCTCTTCTTCATTCCACTCGAGTACGGAGTAATCGTAACAATCACCTACTTCTGGTTGTTCTGCGAAGTTATCCCACGGTGGCGGTGAAGTACATTGCCATTCTAAACTTCTACCACCCCATGGATTTGCGGGGGCTTTCTTTCCAGCAAATATAGAATGAAGTAAATAGATGGCACAAATCACAAAGCCGACAGCGAGAATTACAGAGCCAACCGTTGACCAAATATGGTAAATTTGGAACTCAGGCATTTCAACATAGGTTGCATACCGACGAGGCATTCCTTTTGAACCCATCATGAACTGGCTGAAGAATGTTACGTTAAAACCAATAAAAACCAGAATAGCAGAGACCCGACCCCAATTTTCGTGGTACATCTTTCCTGTCATTTTCGGCCACCAGTGGTGA
>JABIWU010000009.1 GCA_018701395.1 Phycisphaerae bacterium
CTTGTGGAAGATGTTCAGCACGTGTAACCATCATCCTGATGATTTCTTCTGATTGATTGCATCGACGCTCAAGTTCGCTCAATTTTGAAGTTGGAGCGTTGAAGTAGACTAAAAAGTAAATACCTCGTTTATTCCCATCAACTTCGTAAGCGAGTCTGCGCTCATCCCATTTACTAAAAGTGATAATGGTTGTTTCGCATTTCGCGAGAATTTCTTTTAAGTGGTCAATCGCTGCTTGTAAGTTTGCAGTGGCTGATTGTGGAAAGAGGAACATGCCCTCATATAATCCTGTTCGTTCGTTACTCATATTATTAATTCCTAGTTTCTGTTTTTCCAGATTCGTTACATTTGTTCATGGCTTCGTCAATTCCGCAAGCAATCCAAGTGACTGCTGCCTTGACTGCGCCTTCAAGGGCTGGTTTAATGGCTTCCTGCTGATCAGGAGTAAATCGCCCCAGTACATAATCGGTTTGGGGGATAATTCCGGGCTCGTCAACTCCGATTCGAAGTCGCGACAAATCCAATTCGCCGAAGTGGTTAGAGATATCTGACAATCCATTGTGTCCGCCAGGCGTACCGCCTTGCCGTAAACGGTAAGAGCCACAAGGTAAATGGATGTCGTCAACAATGATTAGAAGATCAAGTTCAGGGTCAGCTTTATAAAAAGCAATTGCTTGTTTGATCGGTGAACCACTTCGGTTCATGAATTTTTGAGGTTTCATGAGAAGTGTTTTCTCGCCATTGCATCTTGTTTCAATGAGAACACTGTCAAACTTAGTCGTTGCTGGTTCACCTTGAGCGAACTGTTTCGCAAGGCGGTCAATAATATCGAACCCGACATTGTGTCGAGTGCCATTGTATTTTGAACCAGGATTTCCAAGACCGACAATTAGTTTCATATTATTCGCTGCTATCGTTTTCTGATTCTGAAGCATCTTCAGTTGCACTATCGCTGATGATTTCTGGTGCCAGGGTGTCGCCATCTGCACTGGCTTCGGCTTCTTCAATTATTTCTTGGACAATTGTCACGTGTGCAATATGGCGTTCAGGAGGAAGAATTGCAGTTACACCGTCTGGGAGTGTCAAGTCGCCGATTGTGAAAATTGATTCAACAGTTGAAAGATCGACTTTAATTGAATCAGGAATGTCTTTAACCATGCATTCGATTTCAATTTGAGGTCGTGGGATTTCAAGAATTGCTCCTGCTTCAGTTGAATTTGTCGGTGCGCCTGAAATTTCAAGGGTCATCGTAATAGTAACGATTTGCTTGAGATCTACTCTTGCAAAATCGACATGGATTAAGTTGTCACCGAGGTAACCAAACTGAAGATCTTTTACAAGAACGGTTGCGGGGTTGCCATCGCCGTTGTCAAGTTCCATGACATGGCTTCCGCCATGCAAGTGCTTAAGGATTTCTATCTCGTCGATACTCACAGAAATAGGATCTGTGCCTTTGCTATAGATAGTTGCAGGCATGCGACCGCTTTTACGCAATCGCCTTGCATATTTTGTTCCAAGTTTATCTCGGAGTTCTACTTTTACTAATGGGGATTCGTGGGACATTTTAGTTCCTATCTACTGAATTTATTTCTTTGGTCCTTCTCCACGATTGAAGAGGGATGAAATTGACATGTGGTGGTGAATTCTATGCACGGCTTCTCCAAGAAAACGCGCAACGCTAAGGATGTGTAATGTATCGCTGATGCCATCGAGCCGGCTTCCAGCGGCAATTGTGTCGGTGATAATAATTTCGCTAATTGGGGAGGCGTTGATTCGTTCGATTGCTGGCCCGACTATTACGCCATGAGTTGCAGCAGCAATAACTTTTGTTGCGCCTTTTTCAGTTACGAGTTTCGCAGCTTCGCAAATTGTTCCCGCCGTTGAAATCATGTCATCGACCATGAGGACTGTTTTTCCTTCAACATCGCCGATGAGACGTTTTGAAACAACCGTGCTGCCGGATTCTCGGCGCTTGTCAATGATGGCAAGTTTTGAGTCGAGGAGGCCAGCATACATGTTCGCAACTTTTACATTGCCAACGTCTGGGGAAACAATGACCATTTCATCGCCTTGCATATCTTCTCTGCCAGCGAAGTAATCGCAGAAAACTTTGGTTGCAGTTAAGTGGTCAACCGGAATATCAAAGAAACCCTGAATTTGCGCTGCATGTAAATCCATGCACAGCACTCGGTTCGCGCCTGCTGCGGTAATAATATTCGCAACAAGTTTGGCTGTAATTGGAACGCGACCCTCATCTTTTCTATCTTGTCTTGCGTATCCAAAGTAGGGGATTACTGCAGTAATCCTACCTGCAGATGCTCTTCGGAGCGTGTCTATCCAAATCAATAATTCCATTAAGTTGTCATTGACTGGCATCGAAGTTGATTGGACAACAAAACCGTCCCGACCTCGGACGTCTTCATCAATTTTTACAATGATTTCGTTGTCAGGGAATTTTTCAACAGTAGCAGCTGCTAGAGGTATTTCCAAGTGGTCGCACATTCTAGCTGCAAGGTGTTCGCCGCCTGTTGCAGAGAAAATTTTCATTCGCTTGTGGTCGTCGTTACTCATGCTGTTTGCTCCGCTTCTGAATTGTTTCGCGCTAGAAGGAAAGATTCAACTTCGTTTAATTGTTCTGGTGTGTTAATTGAGAGAATGTCTTCTGGTGCGACTGAGTTTATGACCTCAACCGTTTTGCCACTTTCTTTGAGCATGCGTGGAACTTCAGTTAAGTAATATTCATTTGTAAGCGTGTTTGGTTCAAGAGTATCTAAGCAATTCCATAACGCATTCGATTCAAACACAGCGTAACTTGGATAGACTTCGTGAATTTCAAGTTGTTCCGGCGTTGCGTTTTTGTGTTCGATGATGGCAGAGAATATGTTTTGTTCGTCGCGCAAGATCCTGCCGTATCCAGTTGGATTAGGAATAACGCTTGTTGCAAGTGTTGCTTCTGCTGAGGAATTTTCTTGCAGTGCTACCATTTCGTGCACAGTAGAAGCGCGTAAAAGTGGACCGTCCCCGCCAAGAATTAAGATATTGCCCTCAAAATCAGCAAGTGCCTCTTTACAGACAAGAACAGCATGTCCAGTGCCAAGTTGCGGTTCTTGTAAAACGTACTCGCAATTTGGAATTTCGTTTTTGACAATCGAAGCACCGTGCCCGACTACGAGGATGACTCGGTCAGCGCCTGCTTCGCGAACTGCATCGATGACCCATTGCACCATGGGTTTGCCTGCAACTTTATGCACTACCTTAGGTAGGTCGCTGTCCATGCGCGTACCTTTGCCTGCCGCGAGAATAATCGCAGCGAGCGGTGTACGAGTTTTGTCTGAAGATGCAGTCATCTGTCTTACTTTCCTGTTTGCCACCAGCCCTGGTTAGGGGAGGGTGGCAGTAATTGGGGACTGGCCCGCCAAGACTTGAACTTGGAATGCCTGGATCAAAACCAGGTGTGTTACCGATTACACCACGGGCCAAAATGTAGAGATGCGCTTTTATAAGAGCAACTCTTGCTAACCTCCTACCAATGCAATTGAAATCAAATGCGATTGGCATGCATGAATCGCGGAGGGGTTCAAGAGTAGCCCAACCGCGGCGAACTTCTCCTTAGGACTTGGAGCACCAATCGCCGCGATTCGTGCCCCATGCAGAGCCAAGTATACGACTTGTCACTGACGGTCCCTCTGTAGGGGAAGGACGGGAATTGTACCTGTTTATGGGCCTTTTGCCAATGCTCAATGGCGATTATTTAGTAATCAAGCGAGCTAATTGCAATACTGTGCCACGGTTTGAAATGGCTTGAAAATCAGAAATATTGCCAAATTCTGCTTTATGTACACCAAAAGAGGCGAATGCCCCTTGGGTGGATAGTATCGCACGAGGGAAAAGAGTATGTACGTGCCCACTTGCACGTAATTTGAGCAGGTCGAACCAATTCCAATGGCATGGCATGAGGCAATTATTGAGAAGGTGCTGGCTGATTGTCTGATCTAAATAAATTCGTCTGCTCACCGATATTGAACCTTGTTTCGCGTTCTTTCGATGGGCTCTGATGAAGTTAATGTTCGGGATGCAATTCGCGCCTAAGCGAACGATGTATGCATGCTGTGCAGAATCAACGATGGAAGCGAACGATTCAGCAGAACGAGACTGAATAATTTCAAAATCAGTATCAGTTTGCAGATCTAGCCCTTCAATTACTGGAGGGAGTAATTCTGAATTTGGAAGTGAATTGACGATGAGAGAAATAGACACTGCATTACCACTTTACCGTATGCTTTCAATGTACGCTTATGTTATCGAATATGATTTCCTTTCATCGTAGACTTATTATTCTCGCTACTGTTTTTATAGCAGTTTTGATAGTTCTTATTGCACAAGTAAGTCTGTTGACAATTTCACAAGGTGAGGAAAGATTCATCAAAGCAAGTGGGCGGTTGCACGCAACTTCATACCTTCCAACATGGCGGGGGAGGATTTTGGACAGGAAGGGTCGAGTCATTGCAGAAGATGTTGCTTCATACAATGTTTCAGTAGACGGGGATTTAATCACAGGCGAACGTGTAAGAAATCTGGCAAAAAAAGATGCAAAATCAAAAGTTGATCGGGACACTTGGAATTCTATTTCTTCAGAGCAGCGAGAAGAATTAATTGCTGCAATGCTTCCGCAACGAGAAGAAGAGTTGAATCATTTTTGGAACATTATTGCTCTAGAAGGCGGC
This sequence comes from Phycisphaerae bacterium, assembly GCA_018701395.1. Taxonomy (GTDB): domain Bacteria; phylum Planctomycetota; class Phycisphaerae; order Phycisphaerales; family SM1A02. Next base: position 4,725 of record JABIWU010000009.1, read on the forward strand.
ATTTCAATTGAAGAATTACAAAGACGAGTTGCAATCATAAAAAAAGAAGTTGAGCAAACTGCAAAAGCTGTCTGGGTAAATCAGGAAGAAGCACATAGGATTCGCTATGGGAATGAAGAGCCTTTTGACAAAGAACCAATTCGTGAACAAAGAGAACCCCACGTAGTGTTGGCAAGAGTGAGTGATGCACTTGCAGTGCGTTTTTCGTTACTCAGCGATTTGTTAGACGGCGCAATTCATGTTGAGCATTCACGTAAACGCGATTATCCAATGAGACATCAAACCGTTTTTCTTGATCGTTCTACGTTGCCAAATCCAATGGTTGCGTTTGATACTATCGAAGTAAAACTTGAGAATGTTGCAGAATTAATTGTGGGGGATGTTCGGGATGGGGTTTGGGGAGAAGATATGCAGCGTAATCATGGGGTTTGGGAAGAAGATATGCAGCGTAATCCTTTTCGCGTAAAGGATGTGGTCGATTTGAGAGGGTACCGCGCTGGGGATGAAGTTGGCAATCGTGGAATTGAATCCTCAATGGAGAAAACCCTACGCGGAGTTCGCGGTCAAGTTGTGAAACACAGAGGTGGTGAAGAGTTAAGCAGGATACAGCCACGTGGTGGTGTTGACGTGCAAATCACACTGGATATGAAACTGCAAGCAAGAATTGAAGGTGTCATGTCGCACGAGTTAGGGTTGATGCAGGTGCAACCATGGCATCGGAATGCAACTCCAATGGCAGGAATGCCGTTGCGTGGCGCGGTTGTTGTACTTGATGTAAAAACAAGTGAAGTGCTCGCGTTAGTTTCTACTCCCGCTAAACGAGATGAACATGATAAGGATGGCTATCCATGGTTGAATCGTGCAACACAGGGTTATTATCCTCCTGGTTCAATTATAAAACCGTTAGTTCTTGTTTCTGCGATGACTGAAGGCAAATTAAAGCATGGTGAATCTATCGAATGCGTTGGTCATTTTTTCCCAAATGTAAAAAACGTAGCACGTTGTTGGCTATATCGCGACATATATAAGTTCAGAACGCATGGGCACTTGGAACCAGTTGAAGCAATCGCTCGTTCATGCAACATTTTCTTTTATGAATTGGGAGACCGTCTTGGATTTGCGAAATTAGTACACTGGCTGCAAGGATTTGGAATGTCTAAGCCGCTCTCTGCGCAACTTACAAACAGTCATTCGCAAGGTTCAGAGGGCCACTTCCTAAACGAAGATGCAATTCAAGACTTGAAAAACAAAGGAGCATTAACTTTTGAAACCGTTAGTATTTCAATTGGTCAGGGTGCATTGACTTGGTCGCCACTGCACGCTGCCGCATCCTATGCAACGCTCGCTCGTGGTGGAATTTGGAAATCGCCATCGTTACTTGCAGGCATGAAGCAGAATGAACACGATCTCTCGTTAGATAAAGAAGCCGTAGCGCTTGCTCTTGGCGGCTTGCATCATTCTGTTACTAAAAAATACGGAACCGGTTCACAACTTAGATACGGCACGAACGATAGTGAGCCAACGTTTACAATTGATGGTGTCCGAATTTGGGGTAAAACTGGAACTGCACAAGCGCCTCCCTATAAGCTGCGTAAAGATTCTGAGCCAATTAAAAAACTTGATCATTCATGGTTTCTTGTTATGGCATCGTCTATTGATGAGGCAAAGCCAACGGTTGTTGTTGCCGTGCTAGTCGAACATGGTGGGAGTGGTGGGCGAGTTGCTGGCCCAATTGCAAATCAAGTTTTGCATGCTTTGCAAGCAGAGGGATATTTGGAGCGTAAACCGTGAGTTTGCGTAAAAGAGAAACAAGGCAATTGCACCTTTCGAGAATTCGAAAAGTGCATGCTGGTTGGTTAGTTGTTTTCGCCGCAGTAGTACTGACTGTTCTAGGTGTTGAAGCAATTAGTACGACGCAGCCAAACACAGCAATTCGCCAAATGTTGCTCGGGGTAGTAGGATTTGTTTCAGCTTTTGGAATTGCATTTGTTCCTGCGAAAAGATTGAGGCAAGCCAGTTGGTGGTTGTATGTTGGTGGATTATTGCTCTTGCTCTTTCTGCTAATTCCAGGCGTACCGGATTTTATTGTGCACCCACGCAATGGCGCGAGGCGTTGGATTAATGTAGGCGTTACGGATTTCCAGCCATCTGAATTGTTGAAAATTGCTTTTGTATTGGCAATGGCTTCGCATTTGCGTTTTAAAGAACACTATAAATCATTTAGTGGATTAGTCATCGCGCTCTGTGTTGCAATTCCGCCAATGGTATTGATTCTAGTTGAGCCCGACCTTGGTACAGCGATGTTATTTATTCCAGCGTTAATAGCAATGTTGGTTGCTGCGGGTGCGAAATATCGTCATCTATGTGCAATCGGTTTACTTGCCATGGTTGCTGCTTATTTGATGTCCTCATTACTTCAGCCACACCAATTAGACCGCATTGATGCGCTTATCGCACAAATACAAGGTGATGATAGGTTCGAACATACAATTGGTTATCAAGGTGCTTGCGCGATGACTTTAATCGGAGCAGGTCAAATTGAAGGTGTCGGCAAGGTTGAGGCAGCGCAATTGCTCAAAGCAAATCACCTGCCAGAAGAACACAATGATATGGTTTTTGCAGTAATTACTTTACGATGGGGATTGCTTGGTGCGATTGTAACTTGGTTTTTGTACCTTCTTCTTGGGTTGGGCGGAATCTGCGCAACGCTCGGATGTAAAGACCCATTCCCTAGATTAGTTGCAGTTGGCTTGACGACTATGCTTCTTTCACAGATGGTAATAAATACCGCCATGACTATTGGCTTGGCACCAATTACTGGATTAACTTTGCCTTTTATTAGTGCTGGAGGGTCAAGTTTGGTTGTTGCATGGTTAATGGCGGGTATCCTGTTCGGCATTGCAATGCGAAGAGATCCGTTAATGACTCGCGAAGGATTTAAAGTTTAAACAAAGGAACATTAAAGTGTCATCTATTAGTGAAGTGCCAGAAAATTTTGAACAATTAGTTGCTGATTTGGGGATTGAATTTGATGATGGCGATTTGCAACAACTCGGCGCATTTCTCGATATGTTGCTTGAAACGAATAAGCAATTTAATTTGACTGGGATCAAAAGCGCTGATGAAGCATGGATAAGGCATATTTTAGACTCGATTTCTTTAATGCCAATTCTTGCTAAAGAAAATGTTGAACACGTTGTAGATGTTGGTAGCGGAGGTGGGCTTCCTGGGATTCCGTTGGCAATCACAATGCCAAATGTTACTTTTACACTTGTAGAAACAACACAGAAGAAGGCCATGTTTTTGTCGCATGTTTCACAAGAATTGGGTCTAGAAAACGTAACCGTTATTTCTGAGCGAGCCGAAAACCTTGCCACTAAAAATGGCGGTTTTCGTGATATTGCCGACGCTGTAATTGCGCGAGCAGTTGGTCCATTGAATGTGTTGCTGGAACTGACTGTCCCTTTTGCAAAAGTAAACGGTGTTGTGCTTGCAATTAAAGGTGAGCGTGCTCCAATTGAAGTGGAAGAGGCTAAAAAAGCGTTGCATGTTTTGAAATCGGAAGTTATTTCTAGTGACAGAACAACGACTGGGACTATTTTGACAATTCGAAAACTAGAACCAACACCCAATAAATATCCACGCATTGCTGGCGAACCGAAACGAATACCAATTGGGAAAGGCCAACTGCGTTGAGTGGTATTGATCAGATGTTTACCGACGGGGGTCCCCTCAGTAAAGAATTGCATGAATGGGAACCACGACAACAACAACTCGATATGTCCAGTGCAGTTGCAGAAACTCTTGAGACAGGTGGGCGTTTGTTCGTAGAGGCAGGGACAGGCGTAGGTAAATCATTTGGCTATTTAGTTCCTGCGATTAGGCGAATTATCGACCACGATGAAACTGTTGTTATTTCAACAAACACAATTACTTTACAGGAACAACTTGTATTTCATGATGCCCCTATTCTTGACAAAGCATTTGGGGGAGGGTTTGAGACAGTACTTGTAAAAGGTCGGGCAAATTATATTTCTTTGCGTCGACTTTCCAGAGCAATGGATCAGCGGTCGACTCTTTTAAGTGACGCAAACGGCAAAGTGCAATTGGAACAAATTAATGAATGGTCAAAAACGACGGGGGACGGTTCTCGTTCTTCATTACCTTTTTTGCCACGAGGTGATGTTTGGGAATTAGCTAAAAGTGATGGTGGTCGTTGTCTTGGACGGAAATGCCCTACGTACCAAGATTGTTTTTACCAGAATGCGCGTAAAGCAATGGAACGTGGCAACTTACTAATTTGCAATCATGCATTGTTTTTTTCTGACTTGTCACTACGAATGCGTGGCGCAGGTTTTTTGCCAAAATATGACCATGTGATTTTTGACGAGGCACATGCAATAGAAGATGTAGCGGCTGACCACTTTGGTGCATCTATTTCAGAAAATCAAGTTGAGTATTTTTTGCGTTCGTTAGTACCAGCTTCTACGCGACGGGCCACAAAAGGCATTTTGCATTTGCTTTCTTCAAACGGGTGCAATTCAGAACTTCTTTCACAATGTGTAGAATTAGTACACCATTGTCGTGAGCAATCTCATGCATTTTTCGATGCCCTCGTGAAGTGGAAATTGGATTTTGCTCCAGCTAATGGAAGAATTTTGGCACCAAATGTTGTTGACGATTGCTTGAGTAGTGTCCTGCTATCGCTTGGCAATCATTTGTCGCTGTTGCGCGAATCACTTGAAAATGACGCTGATTCGGTTGAAGTTGGCGGTTTCTCAGTTCGAGCATTGGACATGGCTAGCGCGTGTTCCTCTTTAATAACGCAATCCCGTCCGGGTTGCGTTTACGCTCTGGACGGCGTGCCGCACAATGCTAAAAGCGCTAAATCTGCAAAGCCAGTATTGAAATGCATGGCAGTCGATGTTTCAACTCTTCTGCATTCAAACCTATTTGATGGTGAGCATTCTGTTGTGCTTACTTCTGCAACACTCGCCACCGCTGGTGGAGATTTTTCATTGATGAAGTCTCGCTTGGGTTGCGAAAGTCCAGTGGAGTTACAACTTGGAAGCCCATTTGATTTTCCAAGGCAGATGCGAGCATGGGTAGATTCTTCAATGCCAGAGCCATCCAATAGTGAATACACCCAGCGACTTGCAGATCGAATTATCGACTTAGTTGGCAGGACGCATGGTGGTGCTTTTGTTTTATTTACGAGTTACCGTTTATTAGAACAAGTTGCAAATTTAGTTCGGGATGAAATTGAAGGTAATGGCATGACTTTTCTAGAACATGGTTCGCAAGTAACTCGAACGACCTTGCTCGAACAATTCCGTGAAGATGAACGTGCAGTGCTATTTGGCACCTCGAGTTTTTGGCAAGGTGTCGACGTACGTGGTCATAATTTACGAAACGTCATTATCACACGATTGCCCTTTGATGTACCTGACCGGCCGTTAGTCGAAGCGAGGCAAGAAAAGATCAAAGAAGCTGGCGAAAATCCATTTATGCAAGATCAGTTGCCAAGAGCAGTTATTCGATTTCGCCAAGGAATTGGCCGGTTGATTCGTTCAAGTGACGATAAGGGCGATGTTTCTGTTTTAGATTCACGTGTGGTCCGAAAATTTTATGGGAGTGCTTTTTTGGCTGCGTTACCAGAAGGTGTTGAAGTAGTCGACTTAGCCACTGAAGATTGCTTCTGAAACGGACCGTGTATGATGCCTGTATGACAGTATTCAAAGCGTATGATGTTCGCGCGGTTTATCCTGAGCCGCTTAACGAAGAAATCGCCAGTCAAATTGGTCTAGCAACCGGATCGTTGCTTCTTGAGGAAGCAGGCGGGAAGGGCGCGGTGGTTGTCGGGCACGATATGCGACCAAGTTCGCTTTCACTTGTGAAAGCTCTTAAAGATGGCGTGCTTTCGTCAGGAGCAGATGTTATAGATGTTGGTTTAGTAGATACGCCATTCATTGCTTTTGCAGTCAATCACTTGCATGCAATTGGGGGCATTCAGACCACTGCTTCGCATAATCCAATTCAATACAATGGTTTTAAAATTTGTAGAGCAAAAGCTAAACCAGTTGGTATGGGGACAGGACTTGAATTGATTGAATCTATGGCGATACATCAGCAAGATGCTTCAAATTGCGACGAACGAGGCGACGAAAGTTCAGTTGATTTGTGGGAGGAGTACAAAACGCATGTTTTTACGTATCTAGATCCACGTATACAATCTGGCGAGATAGTAATTAAAGCAGCTATAGATGCGTCAAATGGAATGGCGGGAACTATGGTCCCTAAATTATTCAGAGGCGTTAAAGGTTTGGAATTAATTGAAATCAATTTTGAAAATGACAAGGGGACCTTTGTTCACGAACCAAATCCACTTGTCGATACAAACTTGCAGCAGACTATCGATGCTGTTGTAGAACATACATGCGATCTAGGTATTTGCTTCGATGGTGACGCAGATCGATGTATGGTTGTTGATGAAATTGGAACCATTGTTGGTTGCGATTTAATTACTGCATGGCTTGCGCCTAAATTTTTGAAGCATGAAAAAGATAGTGGCTCAATCGTATTTGATTTACGCTCAAGCCACGCAGTTGCGAAATCAATCGCTTCCGCTGGAGGGAAAAGCGTCCGTTCTCGAGTTGGTCATGTTTTTATGAAACAGGCGATGGCTGAACACGATGCTCCTTTTGGTGGGGAATTGTCCGGTCATTTTTACTTCAGAGATAACTTTTATGCGGACAGTGGCGCGATGGCATTTGCTGCAGTTGTAAGCGCGATTGCTGGAAGTGAACGAACTATGAGTTCTCAAATTGCTCCGCATCGTTCTTATTGCCAGAGTGGAGAAATCAACTTTGAAACTTCTGACAAAGATCAGGCTATGGCAAAACTTGTCTCTGCATACCCTGACGCAGAAGTTGATCGGCTTGATGGCGTAACAGTGGACTGTGGTGTTTGGTGGTGTAACGTGCGTGGTTCCAATACGGAGCCATTGCTTCGGTTGAATCTTGAAGCATCAACTGAAGAAGAAGTTCTTGCTCGTGTCGATGAAGTTTCTCAATTTCTCGGCACCCGCGTCGACCATTAGTTAACAGATGGTTACTAACATTCAGGGGTTATTCGCCAGCGATTGTGCCATCCCAGGGCGATGAAGCCGTTGCATGTAATTTTCGAGGGATTCGACCACTTTGGAAACCGTGGAACCCAGCTTCGCAAGCGAAGCGCATTGCTCGTGCCATTTGGACAGGATTCTTTGCATGTGCAATCCCAGTATTAAGAAGAACGCCGTCAGCACCAAGTTCCATTGCAATCGTGACATCGCTAGGTGTTCCAACACCTGCGTCAACAATGACTGGGTAGTCTGGCTCTCCGCCGTGTTCTGGTTTTTTCAGTAAATCAATACAGAGTTTAATCGCACATGGGTTTGCAATCCCTCTGCCTGTACCAATTGGGCTTCCAGCAGGCATGACGCAAGTCGCGCCAGCGTCGCGAATTCTTGTTGCCATTATTGGGTCATCGCTTGTGTAACACATCACTGAAAATCCATCAGCAACTAATTCTTTACACGCTTCCAATGTGCCTACTGGGTCAGGGAGTAACGTAGTTTTATCTCCGAGGACTTCAAGTTTAACCCAACTGCTTCCTGCGTTTTGCAGTTGTTCAAGTATGTCACGACCAAGATGCGCGACTCGAATCGCGTCTTTCGCTGTGAAACATCCGGCGGTGTTTGGAAGAATTGTATATGTATCGCAATCAATAAAATCTAATATGGAACGACCTTGGTCATCCACAAGCCGCTCTCGTCTGACAGCAACAGTTACTGCGCCGCAACCACTTTCTTTCAAAGCATCTTGCATCGTTTCGTACGTAGGATATTTGCCAGTTCCTACAACTAGGCGGCTTGACAGCGTTATGTCTTTAAGTTGCAGCGGTGGAATTTCATTTGCCGTTAAAGTTGCCATGTATTAACCTCCTCCAACAAGAGAGACAATTTCAATGCTGTCATCTTCTTGTAATTCATATTCTTTTCTTTCTCTGTGTGGGACAAGTTTTTTGTTCACTTCAATTGCGCAGACCTGATTTGAAACATCTAGTTCATCCAGCAAATCTGCTAAGGTTTGCCCAATTTTAAAAGAATGCGTTGTTCCATTTACAGTAATCACAGTTGAATTGTAGCAATCAATGGTGTAAGAAAATTGGTCGTGTAGAATTTTCAAGTGCGTAGCGAGCGGTGCTCCCAAGTAATTTGCGACCTAGTTTTGATCGTTTTGCAGCACCCAATACAAGTAAGTCACTATTGCAAGCTTCAAGTGCATCTAAGATGCTTTTTCTTGGTTTTTCATCTTGGTACATAGTGGCTTGTTCAAAACCATGAGCTTCAAGGTACGAGCCGGCCTCTGCAAGAAGTTCCACGTGATCGCCTTCATGTCCTGAGAAACAAGTAATTGTTGTTGGCATTGGCTTCCAGATGTCAAGCATGCAGAATGCTTTCATTGCTCTTGCTGCAATTGGCGAACCATCGTACGCAATCATTGCTCGTTGTATAGGTCGATACTCTTCCGCAACGGCAAGCAGAGGGCGAAGCCCGTTTCCAATTACATCTAATACTAAATCTCCGTGGTTGTTAAGTACGCCGTATTCAAATAAACCGCGTAGCCCAATGATTGTTAGATCATGGTAACGCCAATCCGCAAGAAGTCGGCTTGCACTGTCTCCAGTTTCCCGGAGTACTCGATAGTGTATATTTTCATTTTTGCAAGTTGTTTCAAATTCAGAAATAGAAGTTTCAATATGTTCAGATGCAAGTTGCATTCGATGTTCAGCTAATTGGTGTGCAGCTGCAGCGCCCCCTAAGGGGACCGGTCCAACATCGAGTAATTTGTCTGGATCAAAAATTGTGACGCCAGTTAACTCCGCATCGTGTTCTTTTGCAAGCTCGACAGCATGTCGAATGGCTGATGTTGTGCAAGTTGTGCCGCTTAGAGCAACTAATATTCGTTTAATCATTTTTAGTTTCGCTTTACATCAAAAAAAGGAGAGTGATGAGTATGAAAATTGGAATTAATATTGGAATGCTATACTTAAACATATACCCAAAGAATGAAGGCATTTCAATTTGCTCTTGCTCGGCGATAGCCTTAACCATAAAGTTAGGTCCATTGCCGATGTAGGTCATAGCACCCATAAAGACAGACCCTAAACTGATAGCAATGAGTAACGAAATGGAGACTTTCCCGTCATTGACGGCAAGTAATTCGCCTTCGGGAAGTGATTGCGATAATGATTGTGATAATTTGAAAAAGACAACATAGGTTGGTGCGTTATCGAGAAAACTTGAAAGTGTTCCAGTTGACCAGAAGAACTGCCAAGGTTTATTCATCGCATTAGTAATCGCTTCACCGCTTGCATTTAATACCATCAATGGAACTTGCATTGCAATGAAAATTCCAGAGAAAAGCGCAGCAACTTCTAGTATTGCAGCGTAGGTAAAATTGTTTGCTTTTCGAATGGCTTTTTTTGTGGAGCCAAGCGAAAGCGCGACAAAGCCAAGCATGACTAATTCCCGTAGATATGGGAATGGATACCAGTCTGTACCAATGAGTGGTTTGTTTGAGTCAATGAACGCAGCAGCTGCAACAATGCCGCCTATGAAAATAAAGTTGGTTACGCCGCGTAATCGCAGTGGTTCATGTTGTAATTCGTCTTGGAGATGGGATTTGAAAGTCTCTTTTCGGCATAATATTGAGTCCCAAACAAAATAAACAACAAGTAATATAGCGCACGCTGTCGCCCACATTGGCCAGAGCTCGAGTGTCCACATAAAGGGAACGCCGCGTAAATAGCCAAGGAAAAGTGGGGGGTCGCCAATTGGCAAGAGTGTTCCACCAATATTGCTAACTAAGAAAATGAAAACAAC
>JABIWU010000060.1 GCA_018701395.1 Phycisphaerae bacterium
AATTGCAACACTCCTTGATTTATTAACGTCGCCTAAATCAAGAAGAACTTTTGCGTAGACCGAATACGCATGTAATAATCCATGGGGTCTGAAACTATCTTTTGCTGATTTAAATACTTGAATTGCTTTGATTAGTTGCACCTTTGCATGCTCAAGTTCGCCCAGTTCCCACAACAACTCTCCTATAGCGCGTCTTGCAGGGGCTTCAAGCAGTGGGGTGCCCGCAAATTCTTGATCGATTTTATTAATTGCTTGCAATGCAATATCAAGAACGGTACACATTTTTCCTTGAGCATTTCTTGGTGTCCCCATCGAAAGGAGTTCTTCGTTAAATGATCCTACAGCACGAAGGAGGTCCAGTTTTTCTGCTGCATCAAAAAGCGCCTTGCGCAATCCTTCATTTGCTTTTTCAGCTAAGCTTTGCATCTCGAGAACCTTTGTATGTACCTTTAATAAGCCTGCCTCAGCGGCGATGGCTCGATCGCGGTCAATAATTGCTGTTGCTTCGGCTTGCGAGGCGCGAATACCTGCATACACACTTACGACTGTCGCAAGAACAAGTGCAACTGCAATAGTACATACGGTCGCAACGACTGCTTTGTTACGTCGAGCAAACATCTTAAGTTGATAAACCATGCTCGCTCGACGGGCGTGTATAGGCTCATTTTCTAAAAACCTAGTAATATCCTGCCCAATTTCGTATGAAGACTGATAACGGCGATCACGGTCTTTATCCATTGACTTACTGACTATCGTCTCAAGATCGCCCTGTATTCCCTCGGCGATCGTCGTCATTTTCGTCGGTTGTTGCTCTCGGATTAACCGAGTTGCCTCATAAATAGGAATCGATGATAAGTTGTAGGGGACTTGGCCTGTAAGTAACTCATATAAAATGACACCTAGTGAATAGACATCGCTTCGAGCATCAATCAGATCTGGATCGGCCTCGCACTGCTCGGGGCTCATGTATTGCACTGTGCCAATTAATTGCCCAACGTTTGTTTGCAGTGTTGTGACAACCATATCCGAGTCGGTTGAACGAGCAACACCAAAATCTATGATCTTTGGATTCCCCGAACTGTCCACCAAAATATTGTCTGGCTTGAGATCGCGGTGAATAATACCTTTGAGATGACCATGGTGAACCGCATCACATACTTGCTCAAACAGAATGAGTTTCTCATGCACATTCAAATCTTTTTGGTTTGCATATTCAAGCAGAGTCTTCGCTCCAATAATATACTCCATAGCAAAGTATGGAACTCCGCCAGTACCGTCGTCGTACGTTCCAGCTTCGTAAACCTGTGCTATGCAGGGGTGGCTGAGTCGACCTAATATTTGCGATTCATATTCAAAACGTCGCATCGCACTTTTAGAAGTAACACCGCTTCGCATCACTTTGATTGCTACTTTTCGGCGTGGACTTTCCTGCATAGCTTCATAAACGGTACCCATTCCACCAGAGCCGATTACTCTTCGGACCTTGTAACGACCTATTTCTTTTGGGATATGGCCGCGAGACGGTTCTGGTTGGTGCTCTATAGTTTCAGCATTTTCATCTGTCATACATAAATTGTAGTAGATGTTACGATGTACATATGTCAATACCTGTCACAACTACGTTTGATTTTGATGGTCATAAGATAGTAGAGTACAAAGGGGTTGTTCGTGGCATCATTGTGCGATCTCCCACCATTGTGCAGGGCATTCTGGGGGGGTTAAAAAATATTGTTGGTGGAAAAATTGGTGCGTATACTGAAATGTGCGAGCAAACTCGACAAGACGCTTACCAACATCTTCTAGAACATGCAGAGCAATTAGGCGCAAACGCAATTGTTGGTTTCCGTTATGACTCCTCGGACATCGGGGACTCTTCAACGGAAGTACTTTGTTACGGTACAGCCGTTGTCATTGAAAAAGAATAACGGAACTCATCATTTCAATCCGGTTTGGTACAGTTCCTAGTTAGTGGATTTGTGCCCCAGCGTTGTTCGCGCTTCATGTACATCTATAAACGGGAATATGCCAATAACAACGAGTTGCAAAATGCCTGCGCCTACAAATATCGCTGGCAGTGAAAAACTATCTGAAATCACGCCTGATGTCTTAAGCCCAATAACAGTCGACATATTAAGAATTGCCATATACGCCGTAAACTGCGTTGCTGCAACTCTTGGCCAGGAGACAGTCATATACATTGCAAAGAGTGAAGCCGAAATCATACTCCCCATCCAGGTATCAATCAATATGTAGGTGACAACGGCTGGCCTGTTCGTCCAATCAAACCAAAGTATGCCCGAATCAGGAGAAGACAACCCAAATGTCGCGTAGCTCAGTGCAAGAATAACACAGCCAATTGATACTATTCTTTTAGGCCCGAAACGATCTGCGAGAAAGCCACCAGCAATAGCCCCAGCTAAACCAAGAAACACACCGTATCCACCATTGATATCCGTAAATTCAATACGTGTCCAACCCAAATCTTGGATGAATAAGACATTTGTAATTGGCGAGAGTATTCCACCTGCAATAAAGATGGTTAAACCGATTGCACCTGCAAGCAGTGTTGATCGTAATGAAAATGCTTTTTTCAGGAAACCAAACAATTGGATAACGCTGCTTGCAAGTTGCTGATCTTTTGGCAGTTGCGCTTTCCCCCGAGTCCAAGGTAACAATTTTTCCCCTGCACGCTCGCGGATCACAAGTGGAAACAACATGATTCCACCAAGCATAATAATTTGAATAGTAAATGCAATTCCAAGCCCATCGTCAGCAACCATGCGACTCAGAAATGCGCCGCCAAGAAACATACCGATGTACTTAGAACCGTACATAAATCCATTAACCCGTCCTCGTTCTGACTCACGAAGCAAATCAACAGCAAGTGCATCCACAGATACATCTTGAAGGGAATTAAAGATGTTATGTACAAAGACGAGCCAGCCAATCAATATGAGATGCTCGGCAGGGTTATCGACGAAAGCCATCGCAAGAATAGTGAGTGTCATACCTAGTTGGGCGGCGATAATCCAAGGACGACGTCGACCCATCGATGGAATTCCAAAGCGATCCATAAAGGGGCCCCAAACAAATTTAAACGTCCATGGAAGTGTAGATAACGCAGTTACTGAAGCGATCGCGGCAACTGTTTCCCCTTGTTCTGCAAGATAGGAAGCAAAGGTAACAGTTACAAAACCATACGGAATTCCTTGTGCAACGTACAAAATGCAGAGGGTGATGATTCTCAGTAGAGGACGGTCTGTGAGGTTCAAGTTGTAGGGGCTTTCTTCCACAATGTGCCCATGGTATCCTATGCACTTCAGGTCCATTGGCGCAGTTGGCTAGCGCGCTTGCATGACACGCAAGAGGTCACTGGTTCGAGCCCAGTATGGACCATTTTTTAACTCTCAAGAAGCCTTCCTTCTGAGGGTTATTTATTATTCGCAGGAACCCCAGTTGCCAACTATGATAAGAAGGTCGGTGACGTTGACAACTCCATTCCCGTCAATATCCACAGCACACCCAGAGCATGGGCCCCAAGAGCCTACTGCTGCAAGAAGGTCAGTGACATCTACCACTCCGTCTTCATTCGTATCGCCCTCACAGAGAGTACAAACATCCTCAATGATGTTTCCCCCTCCATCTGTAAAATTGCCATTAATTTGGCTTGCACTGTTGCCACAAATTGTACTGTTAATAAGTTGGGCGTCGGTTGATTCATAAAAGTTGACTCCGCCACCAGAAGGATTGGCAACATTGCTAGTGACTACAATGCTTATGAATGTAGGATCACTATTGCGGACATGTATTCCTCCACCTTCTTCAGTTGCTGAGTTATTTTCAAATATGCAGTTTTGAACATCGGCGTTACTTGGATACATGTGCGCTTCATCAGCAACACACGCTAAACCACCACCAGATCTTCCTGCATGGTTATTTTCAAAAGTACAGTTACTAAGAATAGGGTCACATCGATAAGCGACGCTCATGCCACCACCATCACCTTTAACTGTGTTGTGGAACTTGCGCTTTCGCCTTCTACGGAAATTGATTTTCCATTAAAGTTTATGGCTTCCAAATAAATGCCCGAGTAAACGAGAATCGTGTCGCCATTACTCGAGGCATCAATCGCCTGCTGGATTGAATTAAAGTCTGCCTTCCCAAAATCATCGACGGTCCAAGTTGTAGCAAAACTACTTGTTGGTAAACACAAAGATAACAAAAGTATTTCAAATCTCCTCATTCAATTATTCTTGCACAAAGCGAGGTCTAAATCAACTAAATAAGGGTATGTCTTCTACCTTTTTTATTAGATTGAATTAAATGTCAGTGTTCAAATGGTTATTTTAAAAGTCAATCATCCATTTGAAGCATAATACTAAAAGTAAAACCACTGCTTTGGTGAATAACATTGTTGTCATCTATGAACAATGCTTCTGCATTACTTAAGCTCTCAATAAGTGTTATGCCATCTTTGATTCCCATCACAAAGAGTGCAGTTGAAAGGGCGTCTGCTAGAGTTGCATCCTGTGAGATGACAGTGACAGATTGCAAGCCTCGAGCAGGGTAGCCTGTTTTTGGGTCAATGATGTGGTGGTAACGAGTGCCATCTTTCATAAAGAACTTTTCATAGTTACCGCTTGTTGAAATACTCGCATTCTTCAACGTGACTGTGCCAATCAATTCATTTGGTGAACCTTCTGGTTTTCTAATACCAATAACGCGCTCATCCCCGTGCACGAGCACTTGCCCGCCAACTTGTAACATGAAATTTTTAACTCCATCAGCAATCAGTGCATCTCGAGAATCATCTAACGCAATACCTTTTGCGATTCCGCCCAGTCCTAGTTTCATGCCTTTTTCTTTTAGTGAAACAACTTGCCCCGTGACTTCAACATTTTCCCAGTTTACGAGTGGCAATAATGCGTTAATCTCTGCCAGTGACGGGACCTGTTGCTTCGTAAAATCCCAAACATTCCACATACTCGCCCAAGTAGGATCAAATGCGCCCATCGTTAATTCAGCAATCGAGAGAGCTTCTTGAACTGCCTCAACAACTGATACTGGACAAATAGCACCTTGCATACCTGCAGATTTGTTCACTATTGAGAGTGGGGAGTTCGATTTCCACTCGCTCATATCATTATCTACACGGGCAAAAATGTTTTTGATTTTGTGGCTATATATTCCCGGTTGCACATAAACTACTGTGCCCATTGACTCAAACGAATCAATCTGTTTAGTGGTTCGTTCTTTGCACGCAACAAAAAGAATGAGCCCAATGTAAAATACGATTCTTATAAATGTACTTACCATTACCTGTTTATTATATTCCGCAATGGGATACCAAAGCGAGCACATTACTTGGAAGTCCTAAGTTGGGACGTGGAAGAATCCGCCACCATCATTCACTAATTGACCATCCACTGAAAGAGCAAGCCAAACTTCCATTGGATAATCGTGTGGTGCCATCATGGAATCGACAGAAGCATCTTTTCCGCCAGTAAGTGGCCCGACTCCTAATTTAGACTCGCGATCAAGGACCATAAACTTGACACGTTTTCGAAAACATCGCATCGCTTCAATTTGTGTTTCGTGGTCAAGCTTTGGTACATCAATTTCCTCTGAGATTGCAAGCTCAACGGCTGTTCCTTCTTGTAATTGAGCTACCACTTGTTTTAACTCGTCTATATCTTTGTGCATAATTATTTTCGCTGCAACAGAAGAATCTACTTCGGACTTTAAGAACGCTCTATGCAATTCTCCCCAGAGTGGTCCAGCGTCATCTGCCTCAAAAATTTGTGTTGCAACCGCAACAACCGTTTCAATAATGTCTTGAGGCGATTGCACAGGAGGTTTGTAACCGCCTTTGTTTTTTTTCTTATTTTTATTTTTTGACATTATTTAATTCCTCATCATTGCAATTCCCAAACCGTTCTAACGCAATCCAATACATTTTATTGTGCCGCCTTTGATAAAATTATATTAAATGCGTTGTTTGTTCTATTCACATCTGGATATGCTTCCATTGGGTCAATTTCAACATAAGAAGCAGGGGACGGAACTTCAAACGATTGTTTATGCTTAGTTGCCCACGCCCAAATTGTTACCGGCAATTTGTAATCATGCATCGAGCCATCGGCGCAATGTATTCTCAGCGCGACAGGACATACCCAAGAATGTTGGTTTTCTATTGTGACTCGAACTTTCCAAATATCTTTACTTTGTTGCTGAGTAACATTTGTTATCGCTTGATCAAGTTGCAGGGTTTCTTCGAAGAAACCACGGAAGAACCATTGCAAATCTACCCCTGAAGC
>JABIWU010000061.1 GCA_018701395.1 Phycisphaerae bacterium
CCAGCTTATGGCTCCGTAGATCGGGGATTCGGAAGATCAAATTACCCAGCAATTTCAATGTCAGCACAAGCTGCTGAATCTTTTTGCAAGTGGTTGTCAACACGAACAAATCAAACCATTTCCATTCCCACTATCGAACAATGGAATTCTGCTAACACTTCTGATGGTGGTGCATGGCATAAGTGGAATGCAGATAAATCAACACACCCAATCGCAACTACAAAACCAAACTCCCTTGGCATTTATGACATGCGTGGCAACGTTGGTGAGTGGGTTACGACAAAAGATGGACCACGAGTTATTGGTGGAAGTTTTAGAACTCCGGCAGAAGAAATTGGTCCGAGTTCTTTGTTGACTCCAATTAAAGATTGGAATATAACTGATCCACAGTTACCTAGAAGTCCGTGGTGGTTTGCGGATGCTGATTTTGTAGGGTTACGTATTGTAATAAATGAAGGAGATTTCAATGAATAATGTTTCAAGAAGAGATTTTGTAAAAGCAGCCAGTGCAGTAACTGCTGTCACCGCTACAACACTGCCAACATGGGCAGTGCAAGAAAAACGTGATCCAATTAAAATCGGTTTCATCGGTTGTGGTGGGCGAGGAACTGGCGCTGCCAACCAAGCACTCACTGCCAATGACACTGCTGTCATTTGGGCGATGGGTGATACCTTTGATGATCGGCTCACAAGCAGTTTAAATTCTCTGGTTGGTGAGAAAGGGGCAAGAGCAGAGGTTCCAAAGGAACGACAATTCATTGGGTTCGATGCATTTCAAAAAGTTATCGACTCTGGCGTTGACATGGTTATTTTGACAACGCCTCCCCACTTTAGACCTCAACACATTGCCGCTGCAGTAAAAGCGAAGAAACATGTATTCTGTGAAAAACCAATGGCAGTCGATGGAACCGGCGTTCGAAGCGTGATGGAATCTGCCAAACTCGCAAAAGACAATAATACGAATCTCATGTCTGGCTTCTGTTGGCGGTACAGCTACCCTTTACGAGCAACGTTTGAACAACTTCACAACGGTGCAATTGGCGACATCGAATCGTATTTCGCAACCTATTACGCTGCTCCACTTTGGACTAAACCCCGCAAAGAAGCATGGAGTGATATGGAATGGCAAATGCGTAACTGGGTGCACTTCGATTGGCTATCTGGCGACCATATTGTTGAACAAGCGTGTCACTCTATTGACAAAATCAACTGGGCGATGAAAAATGCAACACCAGTAAGCGCTACAGCAGTCGGTGGAAGACAAATGCACGAAGGTGATGACAGAGGAAATGTCTACGATCATTTTGGCGTTATATTTGAATATGCTGACGGTAGAAGAGCACATCTTCATTGTCGACAAATGCCTTTTTGCTATAACGACAATAATGACTTCGTCACTGGTGCAACTGGTACCTGTGTTGTTAATGGCTGGACAGGCGCTCCTGTCTTTACTGGTTCATCGGACTGGACCTACCAGGGCGAAAGACCAAACATGTACCAAGTAGAACATAATGAACTTCAAGCAGCAATTCGAGGAGACACACCGACAATTAACGATGGAGATTTCATGGCTCAATCTACAATGATGGCAATACTAGGCAGAGAAGCAGCGTACACCGGGCAGAAAATTTCTTATGCTGACATGCTTGCAAGTACGACTCGGCTTGGACCGAAGGAATATGCCTTTGGGGAGCTCGCAATGCCTACTGTTGCGGAACCAGGAGTCACTAAATTAAATCGTTGATTAACTCCAGTTTGCGATTATTACAAGAATATCATGAAGGCCAACATTACCATCGCTATTTAAATCTGCAGATGAATGTGTTGAATCCCAATCTGCAATTAAGTCCAGCAAGTCTTGTAAATTTACAAGACCGTCTGCATTTAAATCGCCCAGCACAGGTGCAACAGGACCTAATTCAACTGAAGCCTGCGCATCTATTCGCCCAGCACCTAAATTACCAGCTAGGTCGGGGTTTAGGTAATCGATGGGAGCTGCGCCATCTGTAATTATGTCCACTACTTCATCAATTGTCGAAGAATTACAAGCCCATTCAGGATGTTGAGAACGAATGAGAGCAGCAACACCAGAAACTAATGGCGTTGCCATGCTTGTACCTTCCCACGCAGCATATCCACCACCAGGTATTGCACTAAAAATAGAGAGTTCTTCAATTGGTAATCCCTTCGGATTCAATGCTGTTGTTGCGGGTGCAGAAATTGTCAAGTGATGATTAAAATTTGTAAATGGCGCAGCAATGTCTGAGTTATCGACTGCGGCGACACCGATTACCCAGTCAACTTTCATTGCTGGGAATATTCTTGGATGGGACTGACTACAATTTCCTGCAGCAGCAACCACAGCTATTCCATATTGTCTCGCTTCATCAAGTGCCTCTTCAATTATGTCAGAATCTTCTGTTGAACCAAGACTTAAGTTGATTACCTCAACTCCTTGGTCAATTGCAAAATATATACCCTTTGTAAGAGTCCAAACATCACCACGCCCCTCGCTATCGAGAACACGAACTGGGAGTATTTTTGCTCCAGGTGCAACTAAATTTACTAAGCCAGCAACATACGTACCGTGACCAACCATTTCATCAATTAGTCCATCGTTGTCATCATCTATTCCATTACCAACGTCCATAGGAAATGCATCATTATCCACAAAATCTATCCCGTTCAATAGAGATTTGCTTAAAACTGGGTGCGATAGATCTGCGCCAGTGTCTATAACTGCAACAACTGTGCCCTCCCCTTGAGAAAAAGTATGCGCGAGGGTTAATCCAAGTTTTGTTACAACATACTGTGTTTTAAAAAGCAAGTTTGTAAATGCTGGTGAATCTACAAATGTACTCCCGGTACCGCCTTCAGGAGCTTCATTCATCGCAGCGAATTCAATCCAATGAACAATTCCGCCTGGGCCATCCCAATGTTTAAATTCATGTTCAAAATCATGCCAAGAACCGGGCGTCCAATCGCCGGGCGGAGTATATTCAACAAGGTAAATATCACGATTTGGTATTTGGTCTATCAACTCATACGAAACTTGTGGATTCACTAAGATCATTGCTGAGATGACATCAACAGGATCAGAACCAGATTGTAACTTAAAAACAACAGTCCCATCTAGTTCTTCAGATAAATCCGAGCATGACTGCGCTACAACATTTGTTGAGACAACTCCCATCGACATTAATACGAGTATTAGGATTCTCTTCATCATTGGTCTGCTCCTGTAAACATGAACGCTGCCCAGTGCGCGGGGTGAGGCATTTCCTTCATTACCTCAAGTTGCGCTTGCTGTAGTGCTTTTCCAAATGGTTGAGCGTCAACTTTACTATACGCCTTGCTATAAAAATATGCAAACGTATTTTTTGATGATACATCAGATATATGCCATAAACTAGCTAAAACACCCTTTGCGCCACCCGCAATAAAGCCTTGAAATAAACCAGTAGCATCGTCACCATCAATTGCACGCGCTGGCCCTGATTCACATGAACTCAAAACGACTAATTCCACGCTGAGTTTCAACGAGCTTAATTCATTGAGTGTCAACCATCGGTCATACATTCGAATGCCTGTCGCTCCAGTGTGTGAAGTTGAAAAACTACCATGCCCCGCTAAATGCAAAACGCTCGCTTTCATTGCATATTTTCGAAAATTGGAAACTGTTGATTCTTTGTCTCGAAGTATTGTTGTACTTGTGCCCAAAAATTCAGCTACTTGATTAATTTCTTCTTCAATAGCAGGAAGTTCAGTTGCGACACATCCGATGACCAACGGTGAATCAATAGTATTATGTGACTGCCGTTCAACTGCATGTTTGTACAGCGAAGCACTAGGCGCGTATTGAACAACACACTTCTCAATGAGATACTGTTCGCCATCATGCAATGCATGAAATGGAACCAAATTTAATAATCCCTGAGGAATAATGACTAGTCGATTTGATTCGGAAATGTTTTTTGGCAACTTAGAAAATAAAACATCGTATAACTCTGCAAGGACATTTTTTGTGTCTTCTATCATGCGTGGGAATCGGCGACGCGAATCCGCAGACGAGCCAACAGCCCGGTCTACTTGAAATCTAAATGTTTCTAGTAAATCTTCAATTTCATGAACATTGCCAAGATGTCTGACCATTTCAACTGAATCAGAAGTTACCACAAATGCAATAATTTTTTCATCCACGATTGCGTATTGCAAGAGGGTCGTATCAGAAGTTAAACGAAGTTGTAATTCAGCAATATTTAAACGAGAAGATTCATAACTTGCTTCTCCGCAAGCTGCAAGTCGTAACTCAAGTGTTTCAAGTTGAACTTCAGTTGCACGAAGTTTTTTTCTCCAACGATCCACGTTAAAAGAAGTTTCATCTATGCCATCAGCCAGTTGGCTATACATCACACTTAATTTTTCTTTTAGTAGCGTATATTCTCGCTGGTCGGGATGCGTTGCATCTGTATCTTCATTCTTCACTTCAGCATCTTGAAAAGTTGCTGCCCTTCGGGCTTGATCAAGCAAAACTCGGCGGCCCATTTTGTCCGCAACTACTAATGCTTGAGTTGTCCTATTTTCATCTCCCATTTCTATGAGAGTTGCAAGTTGATCTTCAAAAACTTGACGATGTTGTTGGCCAATTGCAGCACGGCACCTATCCGCTTGAACTGTTCCACGAATACGGTCGGCATGGTCAATGGCTTCACTAAATGCTGCCACTGCAAGACTTAATCTTCCTTGAGACCTGCGAAGTTGTCCCCTTAGATGCAACACGCTGACCAATACAGGTGGAATATCTAAACGCCTCGCTAAAACTTCAACAGCATCTATTTCGCTTTCAGCACGAAGTGGATCGTGATGTAACAGTGCATGCGCTAAAACAAGACGCGCTTCGGCTTCATGTACTGGTTTATTTTGAAATCGTACTAACGCTTGATAGGCTAAACGCTGGGCTTCCTCCATATTGCCAAAAGAAATTGCAAGTCTTGCTCTGTCTAAATCGACTGATGCACGTTCCGTAAATAAAGATAATTCTTCACATGCGATCGCCGCTGAAGCAAGCATCGTTGATGCTGAAGACAACTCGCCAATCTTTAAGAGTGTTCTTCCAAATCCACGGCGGGCTCTAGCAGCTTCGACTGGAAGACATGCTTCGTCAAGTCGAGGAATTGCTTCTTCATACGCACGTTTAGATGTTTCATACATCCCAACTGTAGAAAGAGTTTCCGCACGCTCTGCCAAAAGACGGGCAAGATGTCCCTCAGCATCGATTGGGGCTAAACGCTGTCTCGCATGTTCAAACCAAGAAAGAGATTCCGACAGTCGACCTCTTCTTGCTGCTAAGTCTGCAAGGTTTCCTTCAGCAATTGCTGCGGTTAGTGATGCCTGTGCATCTAAAAATGCTTCACGTGCATTATGAAATGCACATTCTGCATTTTCAATATCATCTACTGCGAGCAATACTTCGCCTAAATTATTTTCTAAATGACCTAGAATATTTGGTTCGTCTGCGACACCATCTTTAGCTCGTTGTAAACACACGATGGATTTTTCTGGTTGACCCATGTGTTGATATACAACGCCTAAATTAATGTCGGCTCGTGCAGACATTGCTGGAAGATCTAACTCAATAAAAATAGCGCGAGCTTCTTTGCCTACTTGTGCTGCTTCATCAAAACGCCCCATCTCTGTCAAAGCATGCATTGAAGCGAGTTGGCCTCGAGCGGCCTCTTCTTGAAGCCCACCTTGTAATGCAATTTGCGAACCATCATTCGCTGTTTCAATTGCGTAATCATATTCTGATGCATAGGCGAGAACTCTACTAAGCGTACGACGTGCTTTCGCCATACAAAGTGAATCATTCGTAACATCTGCAAGTTCCACAACAACTTTCCCAGAGTTTTTCGCCGACTTCAAGTCAACCATCGTTCGATTTGAAACTTCAAGCATCATCGCATGCAGTTCTTCCAACGGCTTCCCTGCGTCTCGCAAAATGGACCACCGCTGATCAACAGGCGTTGAGAGCAGAAGGTCTAAAAGATCAGATGTCATCTCTTGTTGTGTCATTACAGTGCAATTGGTTCCAATGTTACAGACTGCATTTCAGTTCCAATTCGCAATCCCCAAGTCCCTGCATTTACATAAAAAGTAAAAATGCCAGACTCATCAAGTTTACATTCCGAATGTACATTTGTTGTTCCTGCCATTACGATTGCTACTGGAAGTCCGTCCAAATTATCGTCAGACATAATTTGTCCTCGCAGTTTCCATTGTCCGCTTTGGTCATTTTTATCAGCGATGATATCGATATCAAATTCGCCTGCTTCCCAAACCTGATGCAAATTTCCTGATGAACCAGACCTAATTGCAACTGGCTTAAGTTGGCTGTCATGAATTAGTCGAGCGACGAAACCATCAATTTTATTGAGAATAGACGCAAGCGCACCGTGTTCGACTACTGGCGGTGTGACTTTTGGCATTTCCAAACGCTTCGCACGTTCAATAACGGCATCTGGCGGGCTAACTGAATCATCGGATTGAATAAGAGTCGAAATCATCTTCCATGATTCAAATAATTCGGCCATTTCTGGATTACGATACATAGATTGACGAATAGAACTTGCTTCTTGCTCATTCAAATCGCCAGCTTCCATAGCTAATATTTGTTCGATTAAATTCTTGTTTAGTGACATAAGTAGCGTGTTCCTTTTCATAGGTACCTAAATTTGTTGGAGACCCATTTTCCCAAGTATGCGTCGTAATTTTGTAAAGCATCGGCCACGAGTTGGCCCGATACTGCCGATTGATATCTCGTGCCGCCTTGCAATATTTTCATATCCCTCACCTTTTTCACGATTAAATAAATCAATTAGAAGTGCATTGCAAGGGTCGCCAAGTTCAGCGAGTGCTCGTCGAAGTATATCTTGACGCTCCCATGTATCTATTAAATCGCTGTCGGCAACGACTCGATCGCCAGGCAACAACTCGGCACCATCGTGTTTTGAAGTTGTACGTTGAACACGCCAACATTCACGAAGCGCGGTTGTTACAAGCCAAGAACGTAATCCAGCAATCTCTTTTAACTGCGAAAGATGTTGCCATGCAAGCGTAAGAGTTTGTTGAAAAACTTCCTCAGCGTCAGCGTTTTTGCATCCCCTTCGTACTGCAACAGAGTAAATTAATCGTCCAAATCGAGAGATGAACTCTTCCCAAGCAGCAGCATTGCCGGTTGTGCATTGGGCAACAATTTGTTCATCGGAACTTTCTTTGAGTTGTTGGTGTGTTAAGTTCATGATTAATAGAAGGTTATAGTACAAAATGGTGTTTTATTAGTAGAAAACAACATCTATTGTAAAAGAGTGGATAAATACTATTCTGATACCTAAAAGAACGGTTTTTTGTCAGTTAGCAAACAAATAGGGTTTTCTTAGTCCTATAACTAAAAAGACCAAAAATGAACAAACTACACGATTTTATTTATAACTTTCTGTATCAATATGAAATAAATGCACTCTTGTTGGTAGAGCAAGAACGTTCTATCGCCGGCGATGCGATCCTTCTTCCCTCTAAAGATGGTAAACATCTCTATTTTTGCTCTTTTTCACCTGTGTCATGTGCGTTTCTCTCTAACCACGTACACAAAAAAACAACCCGCTGTTATCAGCGGGTTGTTTCATTTTGTATTTCTTTACTTACTTAGATTGCAGCTCTTTAAGATTTGGATAGAACACCAAAAGCATCACGAAGCAAGCCAGTGACAGCCACATCGGGACTGAAAATAAAGCGGAGTAATCCATTTCGCCATCAACCATTGCCCACTCTCCAACTAGAGCAGTTGCAAATAAACTTCCCACAATAATCCCAACGCCGACTATGACAAGGTTGAAAAAGTTTTGTGCAGTCGCGCGAATATCCGTCGAGCAGAATTCATCAACAACCATAAACGCGACGAAAATGAAACAGCCAAAACAAATTCCGTGCAGAGCAACACCAATGACAACCGGAACTAACGTTGGGAAATAGGCGAAGATTGCCATTCGAAGCCCGTATGCAACTAGACCCGTACAGAGAAGTGTTTTCTTGCTAAATTTAACTGCTAAGAATGGCATACACGCCAAGACAATAATTTCGCTCATTTGTCCAATTGTCATCAGTCCCCCGCCACCAACTCCAAGGACCGTGTTAATTCCATTTGCAAAAAGGTTCGCTGCATCGCTTCCGGCAGTATTTTGAATTCCCGTCACAAAATCGCTTGTATAGACAAAATAGAACTGATGAATGATACTGACTGGAACCGCGATGATAAAGAGTGTGACAAGCGGTTGCATACGTATTTCACGCAGCGTTTCAAACCAAGCCAATTTATTTCTAGCGTTCTTTGAAGGCGGGGTATGCGGCAGTGTGAAACAATAGAAACCCATGATAACTCCAAGGGCTGCACTTATTGAAAAGGCAACAGCACGACCTGCATTTTGCGCAGCAGCGATTTCCTCTAATGGAACGCCGGTGGGGGTCGACCAAATTCGAAGGTACTGACCAACGACAATACCTGCTGCAATCCAACCAACTGTTCCCCAAAGGCGGACTTTCCCAAATTCGCGATCTCTATCGGTGAGGTGGTGGAACGCAAGCGAATTTGTTAATGCAATTGTTGGGGCATAAACAAAACCGTAAACACCAGAAAGAACTGCAAACTCCATAAACGTATCTGAAGTACCTAGCATGTACACAAGTACTGCACCGATGAGGTGGCTAATTCCTAAAAGTTTTTCAGTTGAAATAACACGATCAGCGAGTTGCCCTGCGATGAACGGTCCGAAAATTGCGCCCACAGCACCAGCAGAAAGACAGAGCCCCGTTTCCGTTAGTGTAAATTCACGATACCCAAGCAAGAATGGATACAAGATTGGCAGCCATGCTCCCCAGATAGCAAACTGCAAGAACATCATTATTGAAAGTCGCGGAAGGAGGCGCTTCGCTGTTGGGTTGGCTGTTTGATTCATCTTTCTATTGTATAGGTAGATGATGGTCGAGTTGCCTTACTCTATTTGCGTTTTTTCTTGCCGCCCTTGCCTTTTGAAAATTTAGACTTTGAGGCAGTGTCTTTAACAATTGAAATCGCTAATTTTTCACCAGAAACTTTCGTATGTTTCAAATCATTAAAAGTTTCTTTGGGCATGCCAAAGGGCAACTCAATAAAACTGAACTGATCATGTAACTCTATACGACCAATGTCTTTATCCGACAATCCAGAAACGCTCGAAATCGCTTGCACGATACTCGCAGGCTTCACTCCATGCGCCTTGCCAACAGAAATGTGAAATCGCTCCATGCCTTGGGAAACGGGATTAGCCTTCTTTTTTCTATCTTTTCGGTCTGATCCTTCTCCGCGTTTTCTTCGTTCTCCGCGGTCTTGCCGATTACTCCGTTCACCCCGAGAGCCTCTTTCTCTTTTGCCTCCCCTGTCTCCACGATCTGCATGCTCAAACTTTGGCATATCTTCTTTTTTAAGCACAAGAGATGATTCACCCTGAGCCATGCTCGCAAGCGCAACAGCAATCTCAACAGGCGGAACGCCGTGCTCGATGGAATATGACTCGACTATCTCAGCGAAGAACGCATTGTCTTCGCCGTTTGCAAGTGTGTCGGTAATCTTTTGTTTAAATCGATCAACGCGAACTTCGTTCACCATCGAGTGGCTTGGTAAGTCCATACGTTCTATCTTTTGCCTTGTCGCTTTTTCAATCGAATGGAGCATTCGTTTTTCGCGTGGAGAGATGAATATGATTGCATCGCCATCTCGTCCTGCACGAGCAGTTCGCCCGATACGGTGCACATACGTTTCGGTGTCGTATGGCACATCGTAGTTAATAACGTGGCTAATGCGTGGAACATCAAGACCACGCGCAGCTACATCTGTTGCAATCAAGATATCGAGTTTGCCAGATTTTAATTTATTTACTGTCGTTTCACGTAAGTTTTGCGGCATGTCACCATTGAGCGCTTGCGCAGCAAAACCGCGGGCTTCAAGTCGATCGGCAAGTTGCGTCGTCATAATTTTTGTTCGTGCAAAGACCAAGATCCCATCGGTATCTTCGACTTCAAGAATTCGCGTAAGCGCATCGAGTTTGTGCATCCCACTCACCATCCAATATCGCTGGCGAACTGTATCTACCGTTGCGCTTTTGTCTTGAATCTTAATGAGGGCGGGATCGTTTAAATATTGCTTGGCAATTTTTGCAATTTGTTTTGGCATCGTTGCAGAAAACAATGCGGTTTGGTGTTCCGTTGGAATTTGCTCGAGCACCCATTCAACGTCATCTATAAAACCCATCCGCAACATTTCATCCGCTTCGTCAAGAACGAGGCATTCCAAGTTATCAAGATTAATGCTTCCTTTACGCATGTGGTCCATGACTCGACCTGGAGTACCGACGACGACATGTACGCCTCGATCTAACGCTCTAAATTGCACCCTATAATCTTGCCCACCGTAAATAGGAACAATATGAAACCCCTTCAATTTTCCAGCATATTTTTGAAACGCTTCCGAGACCTGAATTGCCAGTTCACGCGTTGGCGTTAATACTAATATTTGTGGGCTTCGCTGCTTGATCTTCAAATTCGAAAGCAACGGCAAAGCAAAAGCAGCTGTCTTGCCCGAACCAGTTTGTGCTTGACCCAGGATATCCCGACCTTCTAGAAGTGGAGGAATTGACTCAGCCTGAATTGGCGAAGGAGATTCATAACCTAGTTCGTTGACAGCAAGCAAAATAGCGCTATCAAGGCCGAAAGAATCAAATGCGGGTGGTTGTTGTGTGTCTGTAGTCATAGAGTGCCTTTATAAAAGCGGAACACGACATTCTACCATAGGTTTAATTAATTATTCGTTAACCACAGCAATGCACCGCTTAAATGCTCCCTAAACAAGGTTTCTTTATAACTTTCTTTTGTATGACCTCTTCCAGTGTAAAAAGCTCGACCATTTTCAATTTCTGAACACCAAGCGATGGGATGATCGTTTACTTGCAAGAGCATAGTGGCCTGCTTTGGCACGCGATCGTAGACATACCACTCGTCAGTGCATTTCCACTTCGCTGGCAAACATTTCGTGGCGGGATGTGCGTCATCCACAACGTAAATGAGTTCCTCAGAAATTGGTGGGTGCCTAACGAACCAGGCTCCTAGGAGCGTTTCGCCAAACCATGGCCATTGGTATTCTGTGTCAGCAGCCGAGTGAATTCCTAAAAACCCTCCACCTTCTTCGACAAATTTTCTGATTAATGCTCGTTCTTCGTTGTTGAGAATATTCCCTGTTGTGTTCAAAAAAACGAGCACGTCGTAATTGGTATTGTTCAGTATTGACGTGTCTTCTGTTGCAATCACTTTGCAACCTAAGTCTGTTGCAATTTCAGTCAGAGCGATGACTCCGGTTTCAATTGAAGCGTGACGATATCCATTTGTTTTTGAAATTATTAATACAGTTTGCGGTGTCGAACAACCCGCAAGAAGAACTAGAATAATTAGACGTCTGACCATGTTTGCGTTTCATTGCTTAGCAATGCAGCATTGACAAATTTCATGCTTGCTAAACCGTCTTTCTCATCTATTACTTCAATACATTCGCCTTGCATTTTGCTTGCGCAGTCTCGGTAAATATTGGCGAAGGCTTCTATAAATCCAGCCGGATGCCCAGAAGGCGCACGATTTTCTTCGCAAAATGAAACTGTTTCAGTACCATTGGGTGCAGTAAATTTCAATTCGTCGCAGTGGTCATGTGACCAGGAAAACGAACCACTACTTCCCCAAACTCTAATGCAAACATGGTTTCGTTCCCCAGTGCAAACTTGCGAACAAACTAAATCTCCCGTGACACCATTTTCTAATTTCAATTGAACACTTGCATGGTCATCGACTCGACGTCCATCCACTAACGAGTGAACATCTCCGCGAACTTGTTCAATAGTTAAACCCGTTGTGTAACGAACAAGTTGTTCCGCATGGCTTCCTATGTCGCCAAGTGCACCAGCGCCGCTTAGTTTTGGATCTGTACGCCAACTTGCTTGTTTTTGTCCGTCTTTTTCTATTGGTTTTGCAAGCCAACCCTGCCGATAGTCCATACTTACCGTTGACAGTGTTCCCAACTCTCCTGCCAAAATGCGCGCGCGCATTTGGCGAATCATTGGATAGCCTGTATAGGTGTACGTCATTGCAAAAACTTTATTCGAATTACTTGCAATCTTTGCCAACGCAGTGGCTTCGTCGAGCGTTCGCGTCATTGGTTTATCAAGAACTACGTGATACCCCAATTCAAGTGCGGATGTTGCAATTTCGGCGTGTGAATTATTCGGAGTAACGATGACTACGCAATCGACTGTATCTTTTTCATTTTCCAAAAGTTCTTGCCACGATGCATAACCACGGATTCCTAACTGCGTAGCGCTATCCAATGCTCTTTCGCTTTCTGAGGAAAGTGCGCCCGCGACAAGATCGAAGCGGTCGTCAAGCCGCATTGCCATCCTGTGAATTTCTCCTATGAAACCGCCAATCCCACCGCCAATCATCGCTGTGCGGATTCTATTCATGCTTGCTCCGAAAATGCTGCATCAAATGCTTTGCCAGACGGTGGAACAACATCCATTGACTGCAAATAGTCCAATGATTCCATTGCACCTTGACGTCTATCCATTCCTTCGTCTTCCCATTCCACTGAAAGTGGACCGTCGTAGCCAATGCGATTAAGTGAACGGATGATGTCGTCAAAATCAACATCCCCCCTACCGACACTGCGGAATTCCCAACCGCGCCCTGCATCTCCAAACGGCAAATGCGAACCAAGAATACCACGCTCACCATTTGTTCTCACTGCAACATCTTTTGCGTGAACGTGAAATATATGATCAGGGAATGTATCAATAAAAATAGCTGGGTCGATGCCTTGCCAAAGTAAGTGACTTGGGTCAAAGTTAAAGCCAAAAGCAGGATGGTAATCAACTGCTTCAAGCGCGCGTTTAGCGGTAACTATGTCGTACGCGATTTCTGCTGGGTGCACTTCAAGCGCAAACTTCACTTCATTTTTTTCAAACTCATCAAGAATTGGTATCCAGCGATTTTGAAAATCTTTGTAACCATCCTCGATTACGTTCTGCGAAACTGGTGGGAAGAAATAAAATTTTCCCCAGATCGAGGAACCTGTAAATCCGTTTACAACTGGAACCCCAAACGCAGCAGCAGCCCGAGCTGTTTGTTTCATCTCTTCTGCAGCACGCTGGCGGACACCTTCTGGATCTCCATCTCCCCAAATTGCTTCTGGAAGAATTGATTTGTGTCGTTCATCAATTTCGTCGCAGACTGCTTGACCGACAAGATGATTGGAAATTGCAAAACAATCAAGGTCATGTGATTTAAGTTGAGCCCATTTAGATTCCAAATCCTCAGCAGAAGCGTGGACGTCAAAATGGTCTCCCCAACAGGCAAGTTCCAACCCGTCGTATCCGCAATCTGCAATAAAACTTGCAACTTCATCAAGCGACAAATCTGCCCATTGCCCTGTAAACATTGTCATTGGTCGTGTCATACGAGTATCGTACATGGACTGGGACCGGTATACCAGACCCTTATGTGCCTGGTACGACCGTACCTGACTCCAAGGGAGTTATTTGAATGTTTCGAAAGGATACGATATCGCCATGGTCTTGAAGAGCGATATGCCCCGTCTTGCCTAAACCATAGGGTGGCATGTCTTTGAATTTACTCGCTGCAACACGTGCTTTCCAATCGTCCGACCACAGCTCATACTCTAGTAGTTTCTTGCCGTTTAACCAGTGCTCTACATGAGGACCGTCAACAACTAATTTAACATGATTCCACTCGCCAACAGGTTTCGTTACATCACAACAAGGTGCATGTAATGCATAATTAGCGCCAGCACTTGTTTCGGGTTTCATGCCATTGGCGTGTGAAACATTATCTAGAATTTGCATTTCAGGACCACCCAACCAAACGTAATCATGTTCTTCGTTTACATGAAAGAAAATACCACTATTGCCACCTTCTGAAATTTTCCAATCGAGTTCAAGAATGAAGTTTTGGTACTGCTTGTCAGTGACAATGTCACCACCACCCTTCGTATGCGTGAGGACTCCGTCATCCGACATTCGCCAACCACTTGGAAGTGTTTCTTTTTTGAATCCACGCCATGAAGGCGTTTCCGCTTTCTGAGGACCGCAACCAGAAAGTAAACCAACAAGAACGATAAGTAGTAATTTCTTCATAAACGAAGGATACCACGGCTTACTACTTTTGGTGAATAACGACGGTTTTACCTATTAAAATATCTGGAATTGCCTGCTTCGCGCCATTAGGCCAGTAAATTTCAACATCGGTAATTAAATCTTCATCTCCAATACCGATATGCAAAACAGGATCTTGTGCAGAGCAGAAGCCTCCGCTTGAACGGACTTCTCTTCTCATTTTAGTCGAACCCAGAGTGAATCGAACAACTGCATCCTGAACTGGAGCACCATATTTATTAATTAACCTCAATTTTACAAATCCACCTCCGCCTGGATTTTGGTTGATCAGTAAATAAGGAAGTGCATCTCGATTTTGAACAACGATATCCATCGCACCATCGCCGTTGACATCGCCATATGCAATTCCCCTGCTGGTCCTTGCAATTTGATTTGCGACGCCACCTTTTGGAAAAACTTCAACGAACCTTCCAGATTCATTTCCTTGAACAAGTACATTTTCTTCAGCATAAGGATCATCATCTGAAATCAATTCCGGTAAGCGAACATTTCCATTTGAATAATATAAATCTAAAAATCCGTCATTATTTAAATCTCTGAATCCTGTTCCAAACCGTGTATAAGACCGAGAGATTGAGGACAAGCCGGACA
>JABIWU010000062.1 GCA_018701395.1 Phycisphaerae bacterium
GAATGATATTTGTACCAGCACCCTCAGCACTTGCACTCTTATCTATTGCAGCATTCACAACCAGAAGAAGAAGGTCGTAAACCCACGAACCTACCACCCCTCAAGAAAGTCCTCTGAATAGACATATTTGCGAGGAACAGTCACTTCAATTGAACCTTCTCCATAGAACACCTTGCACAGTTGTAGATGCGGTTAGATTCACCTGTCATCCATTCTGTGAGGTTATTTAACTAACGCCAGTTGCATTTGCCAATCGTGTGAACTCGCCTACATGTGGCGTCATGATGGTTGGTGCTTTTAATTCGAGTTGACCTGATTCAAGTTGAGCGAACGAATTTAGACCATCAGCATCAAGAATGATTGGGCGGTTTTCTCGCGAAAGTAATGTAGCCAGAATTTGTTGTTGCGGCCAATCGCAACCAAAGCCAGGTCCGATGACAAGACATCTGCAACTTGCTGCGTGTGTATCAATCGCTTCTATTGCTGCGCTTGGAATCAGACGACCGACTTCGTCTACTGGCAATTCGATACCAGTTGCAGTTGGAGCCATCGAAAGACCGGTCTGCAACAATGGCTGTGGCATCGCAAGCATAACCTTTCCGCAACCGCTTCGCATTGCAGCGTTTGCTGCAAGCGCTGGAGCGCCAAGCATGACTGCTCCGTCTTCGCTTCGTTGCCCTCCTATGACACATACACTTCCAAATGTGCCCTTGTGTCCGTTCTCATCTCGAGTTGGAAATGAAAATGAGGTCATTCCTTTTCGTCGTTAACTATCTCAACTTCAAGATTGCCAATCGTGGCAATAATGCCACCCATCTCAGCACCAAAATCTTCATCGGACAATGACGAGGTAAGGGTCGCAATGTGCCCAACACTAAATGGAGTATGTAATGTTGCATCAAGATCAACCCACTGGTTATCAATTAACGCCTGCGACCACATGTGCCAGCCAAACACGCCATTTGGTCCACCATAATTCTGGATATAGACCATACCCATTACACCACGCGAAGGAATCATTGCTGCACGCAATACGCCACAAAGTAATACTGCGTGTTCACTGCAATCGCCCTCTTTTGATCTTGCAGTTTGTGATGCAGAACCAAACGCAGTTGACATATTCTTTTCCACGATAAAAGCGTTTACTGCAGAACGCAAAGCGAGCGCTTTATCCGAATCTGAAGCATCCTCTGGCAATGATGCAAGTGCATTCTTTGAAATTGCAATGACTGCCTCATCAGTACCATCACAAATCGCAGATGCAGCAAGATATTTTTCATTTGCGAGTTCAGTTTCTGTAGCATCAGATGGCGAATTCAAATCAATGACCAACGTAGCCGTACCGTCATCGTTACTTGTCGCGGTTTGCATTCCAACAGATGGCAAATCTATTTTTGTTCCATCCTTCGTTTTAATACGCATCGTTATTTTTGAAAGGTCCTTAGAAATAATTTTATTTGGTTCTACAAATAAACTTACCATCAATTCGGGGACTTCATTCACGGGCGACAACGCTTCGTGTTTTGTCATAATTTTGTTTTCAATTGCACCGAAGCCAGCGTTCATTTTAGAACCAATACTCTGCCCCTCAGTGGTATAAAATTCTGTCCCTACAACGGGTAACTTGTCGTTGACCGTTTCCCACGAAATGACTACTTTCTCTTCGCCAAGAA
Source organism: Phycisphaerae bacterium (assembly GCA_018701395.1). Classification (GTDB taxonomy): domain Bacteria; phylum Planctomycetota; class Phycisphaerae; order Phycisphaerales; family SM1A02. The sequence goes on from JABIWU010000062.1 coordinate 1,674, forward strand.
CATCTTGTTTTGACTCGCTCTTTTTAGTCATTACCACTGTGATAACTCCGGGGCCAAGTTCAGGCGTCATTGTCTGGTACGTAATGTCATTCAAGTTTGCGTTCATCTTCTTCGTAAACATTCGCTTAACTGCCTGTGGTGTTAGCCACGGCGCTGTAGGATTTGCAATAGTTTTAACAATTGGGGCTCCACCTGCGGCTGTTGTGGTTTCGATCGAGTCGCCAATAAATTTCCATTTTGTTTCTTGCACCATACCCATTGCTTCTTGAAAAGATTCAACCGAAATTGGTTTTCCTTCTGCAGTTTCAGTAAAGGAAGATGAAACAACAATCGTAATTTCCATCCCGCCTCGAGAGAGCGTCATGTTTTGCACTTTTGTTGATTTAATATTTTTTGTTTCAGAGTCTACTTCAACAATTTCATGCGCCCAACCCGATTTCATTCCATCAATAGTAACGCTATACCAATTGTCTTCTGTTGTAGTCCAATCAGCAAATACGCTGGAAGTAATTACTAAAACAAGAAGTGCTGTGAATTTATGAACCAATTTCATCTGATTGCTCCTGCGGTCGCATAAGTGGAAAAAGAATGACATCGCGAATTGATTCCATTCCTGTAAGTAACATAACTAAACGGTCAATACCAAGACCAAGCCCGCCTGCAGGCGGCATTCCTACGCGTAGTGCGTTAATAAAATCTTCATCAAGTGAACGGAAGGCATTGACTTCATCATCAGCACCATCCATCTGCTCCGTGAATCTTTGTAATTGTAAGTCTGGGTCATTAAGTTCTGTATACGCGTTTGCTATTTCCATATCACCCACAAATAATTCCCAGCGATAGGAAAGAGCTGGTTCATTTTCATGCGGACGAGTCAATGGAGAAATTGCACTTGGAAAATCCGTAACAAATGTTGGGCGACCCTGCTCGATTGTCTGCTCAGCATGCGCGTCAAATAAATCGCTTACAAGTAACCAGTGGTTTTTTGTTTCAGCATCTCCAAAGCCAAGTTCGCTAGCTTTTGCTCGAATTGCTTTTTCATCAAACATTGAACAATCAAGCGCCTTCTCGAACAATGTCCCATACGCAATTCTGTCAAATGGTTTTTCGTAATCGATTGCAAAATCGCCAAATTGAATTGCAGATGCATTGCCAACTGCATTCGCAGAAGCACGAACCATGCCCTCTGTGAGTTCCAGCATCGTTTCGCAATCACCAAATGCTTGATACGACTCAAGCATTGTGAATTCAGGATTGTGTCTTTTTGAAACCCCCTCATTACGAAAGTTTCTATTTATTTCAAATACCTTTCGCATGCCACCAACGAGCAAACGTTTTAAGTACAGTTCAGGTGCAACCCGTAAAAACAATGGAATTCCTAACGCGTTGTGGTGTGTCTCAAATGGTTTTGCCGCTGCTCCTCCAGCAATTGGTTGCATCATTGGTGTTTCGACTTCTAAGTACCCTTCTCCATGCATAAAAGTTCGAATAGTTGAAACAATGAGCGAGCGTGCTTTAAACGTTTTTATTGTGTCTTGAGAAGTGTACATATCAACATACCGTTGTCGATACCGAAGTTCTGAATCATTCAAACCATGGAATTTCTCTGGTGGAGGAGCAAGCGATTTGCAACTAAGCGTAAACGAATCTGCCCAAACGCAAATCTCGCCTTTGTTCGTCATCCCCATCGCACCTTCGGCGACGATGATGTCGCCGTAATCCAGTTTGCTTGCTACTTTGAACTGTTCGATCGGCATCGCTGCTTTAGAACAACTGATTTGCAAATCTCCAGTGTCGTCGCGAATTACAAGGAATGTCAACTTCCCCATCGCTCTATGCTGAATGCAACGACCAGCAACTTTTACTCGTGGGCGGGCGTCATTTGAATCGTCTTCTTTAAAAGCATCGTGAGCAGATTGATCGAACAACGAGCGTGCACTTTCTAAAGAAATAAGCCCGTCTTCACGATGCCCCCAAGGGTAAACCCCGTAGTCTTCAATCCACCTTCCCATTTTTGCTCGTCTCGCTGCAACGAGTTGGGATTCATCTTGTTGTTGTACTGTTTTGTCTGTCATAGTTAGGTAGGATGGTACCTGTTATGAACGAACAACGCGACAATGTATGGCATGGTGTAGCGATTATTACTGGTGCAAGTAGTGGAATTGGTGAAGCAATAGTAAAAAAACTTGCTTCAAGCGCAGAAGGCATCGTCATTGCTGCCCGCCGAATTGATCGATTGACATTACTTGCCCAATCACTTGGCGACAACGTGATTCCTGTTCAGTGCGATGTCCAAAATAAAGCAGAAGTTGAGCAAGCCGTCCAAACTGCACTTGATCGTTTTGGGAGAGTAGACACCCTCATTAACAATGCAGGAATTGCACCGATGTCTTCGATGTTGCGGGGAAGAGTTGAGGACTGGGAAAACACGATTGACACAAATATCAAAGGCGTGTTGTATGGCATAGCAGCGGTCTTACCACACATGCTAAAACAGAAAACTGGACGCATTATTAATATAAGTTCCGAAGCAGGAAGGCGAGTTTTCCCGGGCTCTGCTGTTTATTGCGCCAGCAAACATGCAGTTCGAGTAATCAGCGAGGGCTTGCAATTTGATTTAAGTGCACGAAGCCAAAAAGATGGCAACGATATCAAGGTGTCAACAATATTGCCCGGTTATGTGCTCACTGATTTACCTGACTCTGTTACCTTTGAACCCGCAAGAAATGAATTTAAAAAGAACATGCACAATGTTGAGGACCCATTGCAGGGAAACGATATCGCCGATTGCATCCAATTTATCCTAAACGCACCAGACCACGTCGAAATTTGTGAAATGACAGTGCGACCAACAAAACAGGTTATGTAAAAACGTATGAGTGATATTAAATGTATCGGAATTCTAACTGGTGGCGGAGATTGCCCTGGTCTTAATGCCGCAATTCGCGGAATTGGAAAAGCAGCATTATTCCATAGCGGCATAAAAGTTATTGGTATTAAAGACGGCTACCAAGGACTCATCGAAAATCGAGTTGTCCAACTAGGAGTTAATGAACTCTCTGGAATTATAACCCGCGGTGGGACTATCCTAGGAACTAATAATAAATGTTCTCCCGAAAAATATTACGAACGCGATGATGCATCTGGTAACCACATCTACACCAACGCAGTCGACCGTTGCATGGAAACAATTGAACAACATAAAATAGAAATTCTCTTTGTCATTGGTGGCGACGGAACGTTCACTTGCACAAAGCCGCTCGTTGAAGCAGGCTTGCGTTGTATCGGTATCCCAAAAACTATTGACAATGACATTCACGGCACGGACCTTACAATTGGTTTCACTACGGCAACACGAATTGGAACGATGGCACTAGACCGATTACATTCAACTGGTGACAGCCATCATCGTGTAATGATTTGCGAACTGATGGGAAGGAATGCGGGCTGGCTTACACTTGCAAGCGGGTTGGCTTCTGGCTCCGACGTCATTTTGATTCCAGAAATACCATTTGACATCGAAAAAGTATGCGCATTTGTAGAAGGCAGAAAAAATGAGCGCAGTGGTTTTTCTATTGTTGCGTGCGCAGAAGGTGCGCACCAGATACATGGCGAGCAAGTTGTTTCGAGGCACATTAGTTCTAGCCCAGACCCAATTAGACTTGGCGGAATTGGCAGACAAATTGCAAGCGAAATTGAACAACGCACGGGCATTGAAACGAGGACGACAACACTTGGACACATTCAACGTGGAGGCGAACCATCTGCAACTGACCGAGTTCTTGCAACAGCATTTGCAACCGCGGCCTTTGAATTAGCATTAGACGGAAAATTCAATTGCATGGTTGGCTTACGTGACGGGCACATGCAAGCCCAAAATATTCTTGATGCGGCAAATAAACAACGGCTCGTTCCAACTGACCACCGATTCATTCGTGCAGCCCGTGCTATGCGAACTTGTTTTGGCGATTAAGTCACTTCTGAAAATGCATGAATAAATCGCATCGCGTCTTCTACTGTTGGAGCACAAAATGAAGGTGAAACAATGTCAGTTTCTTTTCCAATTAAAGCGGTGTTGCAACCAGACGCAATTCCGATTGCAATTTGTTCGTATTCATTACTCACAACCCAATCATCTTTTTTGAGATTTGTTCCCGAGACGTTTTCGTTGCAATAAATGCTCATTGCGTTGCAGAACCCACTTTAGGTTCTTCACCACGAAAAATCCTACCAATATTCGAGCGGTGTTTCCAAAACACCATACAGGTTATCAAACCAGTCACTGCTAACAATGGCCAAGCATGCTGTAATGTGGATTCAAGAAGAACCAAAACAACTGCATCGCAAAATAGAACGAGCGATGCAATTAAACTCGCCAGTGAAATAAGTTTGGTTGCTTTCAATGTGATTACCCAAGCAAGAAACGCCAGCAAAATCGGAATTGTAAGTAGTGGCCACATCGCGACCATTCCGCCAAATGTAGTTGCAACGCCTTTGCCGCCACCGAAATTCAACCAAGGCGAATACATATGACCTAGCAACGCTGCAAGGGCAACGGTAATCCAAAGCAACATCACATTTGTGCTTGTTTGTTCGATCGGTTGTCCTATCGATGAAGTAATCATTCCAACGATATAAACAGGTACTGCACCTTTTAATACATCCAGAAAGAAACAAAGCAAACCATATTTTTTACCCAAAACTCTGCCAACATTCGTTGCGCCGATATTCTTCGAGCCGTGCTCACGGATATTCACGCCTTTCAAACGAGCGATGAGCAATCCGAAAGGGATACTTCCAGCAAGGTATGCCAGTGCTATTGCAATTGTCCATTCCATAACATCCATTCACCCCATGCTAACAGGAGAACAAGGACAAGGCGAAAATCTACCACATATCTCGAATCTATTTTTCGAAATGGTATAGATGCAACAAAAACAATGTAGAAAAATACGCCTAGAAATGAACTGTGCGATGTTGCAACATATATTCCAAACGATGCAACGGTGTACACAGCAGTTGCACAAATCCAAGTCCACTGTTCGCCTAGTTTCATCGCAAGTGTTTGGCACCCAGAAGCAGCGTCATATTCACAATCAGCGCTATCGCAAACTAATGCATCCGCGCTAGATAGCATCGTAAACCAAACGACTACAACAACAGAATTTGACATTCCATTTAGAACCCAGGCAAACATTACAATTGCAATTCCAACTGCAACAGGTTTCACGAATATATATGTTCGCAACGGTTTTGTTATCGTCCTTCTGCCATAAGCGACAACGCCTAGTATTGAAGCAAATACGAGTAATGAAAATATCGGTTCGTAGATTTCAAACACAACCAATGCTATAAAAATTAAAACCCCTGAGATTAAAAGCAAAGGTTTTTTATTACTAATTGCAATTCGGTGCCGTTCTTGCATTGGTTCGACTGCAAGTATTGAACACCGATGAAATATATAAATACCTGCCGTCAACAACCCTGCTCCAAGCAACAAAAATGGTCTTTGCTGTTGGCCATTCGCGACGAACATAAGCGCTGTAATGCTCATCACATACACAGCCGCGGGGATGCCTAAGACTGTTATCCAAGCCATCAGCCCATTCTACCGTTTTGGATTGTCTCAAAACGAAGAATGATGCAACCCAATGGCAATGATGGAGGTACAAGGTACAATATGGGAATGGATGAGCACGCTGGATATCAATCACCCCTTTCTGGCCGTTATGCATCGCCCCAGATGCAAGAAATATGGTCTTCTAAACGCAAAATTGGCACTTGGCGTCGTTTGTGGCTCGCACTTGCAGAGTCTGAAAAAGAACTCGGCCTTGACATAACCGACGAGCAAATTGATGAGCTTCGAGACCACCTCGATGACATCGATTTTGAAGCTGCCGCAAAATATGAAAAAGAACTTCGACACGATGTGATGGCGCACGTGCACACGCTTGGCGATGCAGCACCAACTGCAAGGTCAATCATACACTTGGGTGCGACAAGCCAATTCGTTAACTGCAACACAGAGATGTTGCAATTACGAGACGCTACAAAACTCATCGCAACCAAACTGGCGCATGTTATTTGTAATCTCGGTGACTTTTCAAAAAAATATCGCTCGCTCCCTACACTTGGGTTTACACACTACCAACCTGCACAGCCAACAACCGTTGGCAAACGCGCTACACTCTGGGCGCAAGACCTTGCACTTACGTTAGAAGATGTAGAATTTCGTATTCAAACAATGCGGTTCCGAGGTGTGCGAGGTGCAACTGGCACACAAGCATCCTTTCTTGATTTATTTGATGGCAACCACGACAAAGTTCTCCAACTCGATGCAATGGTGACAGAAAAAATGGGATGGGCAGTTGACAAACAACTTTCCGTCACAGGGCAAACGTATCCACGAATTGTGGATGCCCAAATACTTTCATCACTAGCAGCTGTTGCGGCTGTTGCTCATAAGTTTGCGACCGACCTTCGCTTGCTCGCAAATCGTGGCGAGCTTGAAGAACCATTCGAGAAAAAACAAATTGGCTCATCGGCGATGGCATACAAACGAAACCCGATGCGCTGTGAACGAGTCTGTGCTCTTGCTCGATTTGTCATGAACATGCCCCCGAACGCTTTGCAAACTGCTGCCGTTCAATGGATGGAACGAACGCTTGACGATTCAGCGAACCGGCGGCTTACCTTGCCAGAATCCTTTTTAGCTCTTGACGGCTTATTAGACGTCCTTGGCAATATTACAGACGGCCTTATCGTGCACAGAACGCGAGTTGCAACTAATCTTCAAAACGAAATGCCGTTTCTGGCAACTGAACGCCTCATGATGGAAGCCGTCAAACATGGAGCGGACCGACAAGATGCTCATGAGGTTGTTCGTGGGCACGCAATCGATGTTGCTCGGCTAATCAAAGAAGAAGGCATTCAAAATAACCTCCTTGAGCGCCTTGCGACCGAACCGATGTTCAACGGTGTCGACCTCTCCATGGCAACCGATCCAAGCGGATTTGTAGGCCGTTCTGCCGAACAAGTGGACAGTTTTTGCGAAGAAGTAGTTAACCCAATCCGCAAAAACTACAGCGACCAAAAACTCGAAACTGTCCAACTTCGGGTCTAATTGCTCAATTTATACCGTACAAAACCCTAATTGTTACCATTTTTATGCAATTAAGGGGTTGCAAAGCCCTGTTAGCCGATAAACAATGCATTGAATTGCAATACAAGGGCTTTCGTTAGCCCACTCGAATCAACCAACTAGGGACACGCCCTAGTACAACGCTTTGGAGGCACTACAAATGGATTCATATGACCGACTAGTTCAACTCGTAAATAACGTAACAGATGATATGGCAAAATGCGAAGGTGGCAACAAAGCCGCTGGTACTCGCGTACGTAAAGCAATGCAAGAAATTAAGTCTGCCGCTCAAGATGTCCGTAAAGATGTTTTAAACCTTCGCACTGACGGCTAATTAAAAACTTAGATTACAAAGAGAGAGGTCCAAGCAACGCTTGGGCCTATTTCTTTGATACCCTGCCCACCATGGCTATTGAACCGCTCATTGATATAACATCCGTTGACCTCGCAAACGTTGCAATCTCGGCGGACGAAGTTGGAATCATGAACCCACAAGCAGGTGACATGCGACAACTTAATTATGTTTCTTACGTCAGTGAGGATCAACAAACAGCCGTTGGTATCAAGAATGTAAAAGATGACGAGTTTTGGGTTTCTGGGCACATACCAGGCCGGCCAATATATCCTGGTGTATTAATGATTGAAGCTGCAGCACAGATAAGCAGTATTTTATATCACCTCAATGCTGAATCAAATCACTTTATGGGCTTTACTCGATGCGACAATTGCTCGTTCCGCGGACAAGTACTGCCAGAATCGACGTTGGCGATTGTTTCAATCATTCGTAAATTTCAACGCCGTCGCTTTGTCTGTGATGCACAGGGGTACGTTGATGGCCAATTTGTGTTCGAAGCCAAAATCACTGGCATGATGATGTAATGGAACCGTACCCTCTTACGTTTGAGCCAATTTTAAGAGAAAAAGTATGGGGCGGCCGAACGCTTGAGCGTTTCGGCAAACAACTTCCACCTGAAGTTTCCATTGGAGAATCATGGGAACTTGCAGACTTGCCAAGTACTGTTCCAAACGGAAAGAGTGTCATTGCAAACGGCCACCTCGCTGGCAAAACGCTTGATGCGCAATTTCCCCTCCTTATAAAATTTCTAGACGCTTGTGACAATTTATCCGTACAAGTACATCCAAGTAAGGCATATGCAACTGAGCATCAAGATGCCCATTTAAAAAGCGAAGCGTGGATTATCCTTGACACTACACCTGAAGGGCTTGTTTACGTGGGCTTGAAGGAAGGCACAACTGAAGATGTTTTACGCGCTTCTATCGAAAGCAACACCGTCCCCGAACTACTCAATGCAATACATGTCAAAAAAGGCGAATGCTATTATTTGCCAAGTGGCACTTGCCACGCATTAGGCGCAGGCGTGCTTGTTGCAGAAGTGCAAACACCAAGTGACACGACATTTCGAGTTTGGGACTGGGGAAGAATCGGCAGAGAGATGCATGTCGACCAAGCAATGGAATGTATTTCTTTTGACGCGCCAAAATTACACTTCGAACAACCAATGCCACTACAAAGTGGAACATTTTTAACTACTCATTTTGTCGACACGCCATTCTTTTCTATCGAACGGATTGAATCAACTGAAAACTCTGAACTTACGCTTGTAGTTGACACTACGCCTGTAGTGCTGATGGTTGTCGAAGGACACGCAAAAATAAACCACGAAGTACCAGTTGATGCTCCAACAGGCACCACGATTTTACTTCCCGTTGGAATTACAAATGCAACAATGGAAATGCCAAAAGGCACAGCCATCTTGCGTTTTGATTTACCCGACGAAAAACTATTCGCTTAAATTAAGCTTCGATATTTAGATGTTGTCCAGTTGCGATTCTAGTCGCAGCTTCAATGCAATCTGCAGAGCGTGAATACAACTGAAGTGGTTGCACGTTTGAAATATCGACAGCACTGAAATGTACCTTTCCTGCGACCTGCCCAGCAACAATTTGTTGTACTGGCGAAGAGATGGTGGTCTGAGTAACTTGCGTTACCTTTTGTGCTCCATACGCTTGCGCTACGGAAAATGGAATTGGTCCTTCAATGTGCATGTGTAAACAATACCTCAATAGCCAAACTAATCAACTGACTTCAAGAAAAACCGATTGTTGCTCTTCCAGCAACAACCGTATTTTTCGTGAACCGCCGCCCACCATTGGCGGATAATAGACATCGACTGCCTACTATCACACACTTGAGCCGATAATGTTAAATTGGAACTTAGTAGGATTTAGCCCACAAAACGCGTTGCTTTGAGGGTTTACCGGAAAATATGCAAGTGCCTTCTTCGTCATGTCCAACGAGCGGGATACACCGAAGTGTCACTTTTAAATCTGTTTTTATTTTATCTTCCAGTGCCGGATCACCGCAGAAGTGTGCATACACAAAACCGGCTCCTTCACCTTCAAAGTGATTGTAAAAATCTTCTTTACTGTCAATAGTTTTTGTTGCTTCTTCTCGACGTGCAAGCGCTCTATCAAATAATCCTTGTTGCATGTCATCGAGAATGACGGTAACGCTTTGAATAAACTCCGCTCTGTCAACGCTTTGTTTTTCTTTATGACCTTTATCGCGTCTCGCCATAAAAACAGAATCGCTTGCCATGTCACGCGGTCCAACTTCCAAACGAATTGGAATGCCCTTCTTAACCCATCCCCAAGTTTTTTCGCCGCCACGAATATCTCGGTTGTCAATTTCTACAGTAATGCTTCGGCCGTGATAATTTATAACGCCTAAGTCATCAGAAAGTTTATGACAGTAATTCAAAATTGCATCTGGGTCGTCTGCTTTAAATGTTATTGGAATAATGACAATATGTGAGGGCGCAAGCCGCGGGGGAAGCACCATGCCATCATCATCGGCGTGGGTCATAATCAAACTGCCAATCAATCGAGTGGAAACTCCCCAACTTGTCGTCCAAGCAAACTCCACTTCTTTCTTGTCGTTCTGAAAAGAAATGTCTTGTGCTTTTGAAAAGTTTTGCCCAAGAAAATGAGAAGTACCCGATTGCAATGCTTTGCCATCCTGCATCATCGCTTCAATAGAATATGTATCGACTGCACCAGGGAACCGCTCGCCTGCACTTTTTGTGCCTGTAATAACCGGCATAGCCATCGTATTCTCTGCAAAGTCTTTATAAATGTCGAGCATCTGCAACGTTTCCTCAATTGCTTCTTGCTCTGTTGCGTGCGCTGTATGCCCTTCTTGCCATAAAAATTCTGCTGTCCGCAAAAACAAACGCGTCCGCATTTCCCAACGAACAACATTCGCCCATTGATTAATGAGCAGAGGCAAATCGCGGTACGATTCAATCCATCGACTAAACATTTCACCAATAATCGTTTCTGAAGTTGGTCGAACGATCAGTGGTTCTTCGAGTTCTCCTGCTGGTTGCAATTTACCGTCTGCGTCTGGTTCAAGCCGATGATGCGTAACAACCGCGCATTCCTTTGCAAACCCTTCGACGTGGTCTGCTTCTCGTTGTAAATAACTTAGTGGAATAAAAAGCGGAAAATATGCATTCTTATGCCCCGTTGCTTTAAATCGAGCATCTAAATTATGTTGAATATTTTCCCAAAGCCCGTACCCCCATGGCTTAATTACCATACAACCACGCACAGGAGATGTTTCGGCTAAATCCGCTGCTTTAATCACCTCTTGGTACCACTGTGGATAATCTTCATTTCTTGTTGGTTGAATTGCAGTTTTTGGAGCAGCCATAGTGTTGGGATTCTATCATGCTCACCTTATGACGACTGCACTTTTTAAACTTCTCTCAGATATCAAGATTTCCCACACCCTCTTTGCGATGCCATTTGCTGTTCTAGGTGGCTTTATGGCGGGGTCAAACGATGGCGAAATTATTTGGTCCACTTTTGGCTGGCAACTGCTACTCATAGTTGCATGTATGTTCTTTGCAAGAAACGTGGCCATGCTTGCCAACCGAATTCTCGACAAAGAAATTGACGCAAAGAACCCGCGAACTGAAAACCGCGCGATTGCTTCGGGCGAAGTGCCGGCTAAAATCGCTGGAATATATTTGACGAGCAATGCCATACTTTTTATCGCAACGACTTCGGTATTCCTTGTTTGGAATAATCCGTATCCGATGAATCTATCTGTGCTTGTCCTGGCCTGGCTTTGCGTGTATCCGTACCTCAAACGGTTCACTTGGCTATGCCACATTTTTCTTGGCGCTTCACTTGCGCTTAGTCCTATAGCTGCAGCGATTGCGGTGAACCCAGAAACAATTCAACATGCTCCCATCTGGTTTCTTTCGGGTGCTGTACTTTGTTGGGTTGCTGGATTTGACATCATTTATGCACTACAAGATGTCGCTTGTGACAAACGCGATAATTTAAAAAGCATGCCTGCATCGCTTGGCATTCGTCCTGCAATGTTAATTAGTCAAACATTACATTGTCTTTGTGTTGCATTGCTGTTTGCAGTTGCAAGCACAGAACCAAAATTTGAGTGGTGGTTTCTAAGCGGAATTTTCTTAATTGCAATGCTTCTATTTGTTGAACACCTCACCGTCAAAAGATGGGGCACAACAAAAATTGCGATAACATTTTTTGCCATAAACGGAATAGTGAGTTTGTTGCTTGGAACTGTTGGTGTCGTAGATTTGCTGACGTAAACCGCTAGAGTTAAACCCTTCGCTACTTCGCTAATGATCCCATCGGATCCCAAGGTGAAAGCACTGCTGGTTCTTCATCCCACGCTGAAAGCATTTCGGATGACAAGTATTTCTTTTCGATTGCAACTTCGAACATATATTCATCAAACCAAGAATCATTCATTGCGTGAAAACCCTTTTCGCCAACCCCATCATCACCCCATGAATTTTCGACACGCCACTTTACAGGCACATCATTGTGGACATCCACGCCAGTAAACAGCATGGCATGTGTCATCAAAGTTTGGTGGTATTCCAATCGTTGCGCTTTATTCAAACCAAGCCTTGTTCCATACACGCTTTCAAAGTCGAAGAGTGCAGCATCCCAAATTCCGATATCACGACGGAACATTTTGCCAACATCGCAACCCATCCAAACTGGCTTTCCATCTTCAAGCATTTTTTGTGTAAGTGCTTTCATCGCATTAGTGTTAATATTTAAATACTTCACCAAGTCGCCGCCAACAACATTACCGAGGCACCCCACTGTGTATGTGGTCATAAGTGGCGAGGTTTCCCTAGGGTCATTCACAACACAAACATATTCGTCAAGTGGTGTTTCGATGTATTCATTTGCAAATTCAAGTGGGGACATCTCACCTTTGCGATGAAATTTCTTGTCTTTATCTTGCCATTGCCACATAAATGATTTTGGTGGTGTTCCAAGGTGAATACAAAGGATTCGCCAAACACCCGAAAGAATCTCGCTGCGAATTGATTCCATATCTGCACCATTTGCCCTGAGTTGTTCGGCGCCATCTCGAAGTTTCCATCGAAGAATCATATTCATTTTCGCAGTGCAAGATGATGATTGCGTTTCTGGCATGACTGTTTTTGGAACGAGTCCATGTTTCTTAACAAGATTGACAAACATGTTCCACTGCCCGCCATCGCCAATTGGATCACTTAATAAAAATGCCACGGTTCGATCGTCAACATCACAATCTGCCGTATCGATTATGTGTTGTAAAAACCAATTTGCTCTTTCGAACTTGTCCCAAAACATTGCCCAATTTTGGCTAAACTCAAATTCTTTAACATTCATCTTTTTCATCGCAGGGACGCGGAGCATATTCAATGCTGCAAAAAGCCAGCATCGACCAGACTGTTTTTGGTTTGCAACTTTCCATTCATCAAGCCGAGTTGAAAATGTAAAGTCTGTTGATTGCACAACATCGCGAACAAGTGCAACATCATCTATCGTTGTTTGCGTTACGGCGTTTTGAGCTGTTTTTACAGTGGAATCCTGCGCAAAAGAGTTGCGGAAACCATCGAGCATAGCATCTGTAATTGGAGTCAATGTAGTTTTTTCAATTGTTGTCATGTTGTGTATTGTAGAAGAATTAAGCAAGCGATGGTTACTTAATTCTTGCCAGAAAGCAGTTCTAATTGCGCTACAAACAATTTTTCGGCTTTGGCGTGTTCAAACGTTGACCAGTCGTCGCCGGCGTTTTCGTCAGCGCCGTCGCTGATGTATTTGAAACACCGAAACGGAACCCGAAACTCTCGACATACTTTTGCGATTGCGTACGCTTCCATGTCAACAATGTGCATGCTTGCTTCTGGAAAACCGCTTGTATCTGTCACAAAACTATCGCCAGTGCCGCAAATTATTCCAGGTGTTCCAATCATATGACCACCCTCTTCGTAGGGCGTTACAAATGATGCAAATCCTAGCGGCGAACAATCCATGTCACGTTGCACAAAGCCAGTGCATTCGACCAACCCATGCGTAAACTCGTTTGACACTGCGCCAGCCGTACCAAAATTCACCACCAGCACAGGGTTGTGTTCCAAAATTAACCGAGTCGCATGCATCGTGGCGTTCACTTTTCCAAGCCCCGTGACAAAAACGTTTTCTTTCATGTGAAGCGTTGGGATTTCTTCTTTCAAAGCAGTAAGGATTAGCATCCGATCCATTCTACACCTGTTACCATCCTGCCATGCATGATTATATTTGTACTGGATTAACAATTGGCGGAATTACACTTGGTTCCTTAGTAGTTGTCGCTGGTTTATTGCACCTTCTTCCACGGCTTGGCTCGCTTGGCAAGGCAATATCAGAGTGGCTCTGCGTGGCACCCGGACTCGATGTAATTGTTGGCTTCTTTACAGGACTTCCACTAATCCTTGGACCCGTGTTTGGTGGTTGGATTGGGCTTGCTACTTCTGTGATTGCGCAAGTTCTTGCAGTCATGATTTGGACGACACTCCATGGGCTTGCCCATCCAACAGCGCGTAAAGGTCCACGCATTGTCAAATTCTTGAATGCACTCGTTGGTCCATGGCGAAACTTTATCGCCGTGTGGATTACTGCATTTGCAGTGCCTGTGTTTCTTCTTGTCCGTGTCGCTGAACTGCTCGTATACCCATGGTTGACTTGGTTGATTCGATTTCCAAAATACAAACAAAGCGAATGGGTTCGTGTTGGACGATACAAATTTGAGAACTTAGTCGGGCACGATCTCATCTGGTGTTTGTACTGCGACTGGATGACGGGCGTCTGGTCACTTGGATCTGAGATGCTTCGTAATGTCGAATCGTTCTGGTGTCCTATTCGATTTGATAGCGATAAAAAATGCGCAAACTGCAAACACGATTTTCCAGATGTGTTTGGCGGCTGGGTAAAGTCTGATGCAGACATGGAAGCCGTCACCGATGTTCTAAAAGAACAGTACGGCGAGGCAGAGATTAACAGTTGGTTTGGGCACCCTGCTCGGTTAACCGTTGAAGGCGATGAAACGAGTACAGATTCTTAATTCATTCCATGCGTACTCGGCGAGACCTATTCTGAAACACAAACATCTTCTGCTTGGGTTATAAACATGCATTAGCACCTGCCAATATTATTGACAGGTACCCCATGCACCAATGAGGATTAATAAGTCAGCAACATTAATTTCACCATCACCGTCGAGGTCTGCTGGGCAGGATGCGCAATCAACATTCGTGCACAATGCTCCATCGCCAAAATAGTACCCATTTGAAGTAGAACATTGCGATGCAGAAATGATCAGGCAGTTGCTACTAATACAACACGCGCCAATAGGCTCGCAACAAAGGGCATTTGTGCATGATGACCCATCTCCGTTGTAGGTACTTACAGGCAATGCATCGCAATCATTTATCGTGATTTCAGAACAAAGCATGTATCCTGAGCTTGTATCTAAATAGCAACAAGCGCCGATTATAGTTACAGGATCACACACGATGCACTCGCATGGAATTCCCCCGTAGTACACACCAAGTAAATTGTTGCACTGCACAGTGCTTGTTTCAATGCACATAGCGTTTCCAACTTCGTTTATGAAACAGCAAGCGCCTTCAGTTTGTGGGGCAGGCGGACACGAAACAGTCGCGCACGTTGTATTTACAATGTATGTGCTTCCCCAATAACTTGCGCAAGCAACAGCACTCATTGGAGCACAATAAGATGTGCAGTTATCTTGGTAACAGCAAACGCCATCACCACCAGATGGGTTATCTTCATCTGTGCACACTAAATCTCCAAGTAAAGTTTTGTCTGTGTTAGTCAAGTTTCCTTGGTAATCGATAAGGGCACTAGTTGTAATGTCACCACCGCCAATAGGAAATCCTTGAAAACCATAGATATTATCATTCTGTGCAAAGTGAAGTGCGTCGCCTGATGCCCAAATATTGTTGAGTGTTGCGTCAACACCGCCAGAAGCGTTGGTGCCGTTAAATATACCTACTTCATAAGCATTGGCAGATAGTAACCAAATACCTTCGACGCAGTTGTATTCAAGAATTCTTGATGAATGCGCACTGAGATTGGTGTAATTAATTTGTGTGCGTTCGGCGAGAAACATATTGCCATCGGAACTGAAATCAATATCTGAAACTGGCGATGCAAATTTGGATCCCTGCAAAGGGGGAATGGTAATTTCAAGGTGGTCCGTACCAATAACGGGTGCGCCAGTAACCGAGAGTTTTACCGACCATATTTCATTTGGTGGCGAAGTGGGGTCGCTTGGATTAGAAACCCAGACTGCATAATATAGTCGGCCTCCATGCACCTCTACCGCCCAAGGGCGGTCGCCTATTGGAGTTGGCCCCGGGGCACCTACATAGGGAACCCCATGATCATACGTTCCAAGGATTGCACCAGTGTTGTAATCGATTCGGTAAATAATTCCGTCTTCGAAACTGGAAACAAAGAATTGCCCGTGTTCACAGTCATAAGTGATCGTTCCGAGTGAGCTCTCGTTGTTGGGCATAGGGATAGTTGCGAAAACGGAAATTTGTGCGGTGTTTGTGTTAATTTTATACACCGCGCCCCATCCACCTGCACCCATGATATCTGTTGCCCATGTTTTCGTAGCAGTAACAAATAAATTCCCTGATTCATCAATCGCCAATCCAAAAATACTACCAAGATCTGGGGCTGGGTCACTATTGGGTTGTTCCCATGAAGGGTGGTTGTAGCGGTTAATCGGAAAATCTTGATTGAGTGGTAGCGGAGTGCCTGACAAATCAAACACTGTGATTACAGCACCACCTAAAATACTTGGCGAAGCCGTTTCTACCGCAATTTGGCCATTGCCAAACAATTGGTAATCGGGGTACGGGTATTGTGGTGGTCCAACACAATCTGGACTTGCAATAATTTCACAACGTTCTTCTTCAGCACAGTCGACGCAATTACATTCAATACTTTGGTGCCACGTGCCAAAGTAATGACCGTCGCATTTTTCGAGTGAGGTGTATACGCATGTCATAACTCCGAACTCATCTTCGTAACAACAAGCGCCGTATTGATCGTTAGGGTCAGGGCAGTCTATGTCTTCGCAAGGTATACCTGAAAAGTAGGTACTGTTGTACATTTGGTTACAATCCGATTCTTTCATGATTTGGCAAGTCCAAGTGCAGTCAACAAAGAAACAACATGCGCCTACTTTTGGAGCAGGTTCACAGTCGATATCTTGGCAAAACAAACCTGCCTGGAATGTGCCGAAGTAAGTATTTATGCATGCGTATTGCGTAGTTTCAATGCACATCCAACCAAGGTCCGCATCGATATAACAGCATGCATTTAAGTTTGGCACAGCGCTACAATCGTGAGTACTACAAGAGCCACCTGGAATCCAATCACCGCCTAAGTCTGCGCATTCGTTCTCTTCAATAGCATCATTGCACTGCCATTTATCCATGTCTTGGTAACAACAGTTTCCAGCCCAATAAGCTGTTGCAACACTTACATTTACAAACGCAGTTAAACATACGATTAATAAGGGTAATTTCAATGCATTCTCTTCTTCCTGCAATATCTAATTTGATTGCTACTTCATAGTAAAAAGGCAATTCATTTTTTGCAACTTAAAATAGATATTCAATGAAAAGTAAAATCAATTATTGAACATGTTCGCTTCTTTATAATTCCAATTCTTTGGGGATCAAAACGATGCTGAACTGGTGATATTGCTGTTTCAAGTGAAAAATACATTCTCCGATAAAAATCGAAAGAACAGCAACTACGCACTCCTGAAGTTAAAAACAGAGCCCCGATTGCTCGGGGCTCTGCGAGGAACCAAAATTGGTTCCTAGGGAGGGAGGTTAAATGGGCCTAACCCTAAAAATTAATCTTCGTTAACTTCGTACTCAGCATCGATGACATCATCGCCACTGTTGCAACAATCTTCACCGTCGCCTCCACAACATTCGCCGTCACCAGCATCGCCCGTTCCAGGGTTTCCTGTGGCATCTGCTGCGGTTGCTTCGTACACAGCCTTGCCGAGTTCTTCGGCTGCTGTGCCAAGGCCAGTAAGCGCTGCTTCGATTGCTTCCTTATCATCGCCCTTGAGTTTTTCTTCAAGGTTTGACAGGGCGGATTCAATTGAACCACGGGCTTCTTGGGAAATCTTGTCGCCATGTTCGTCCATGGACTTCTTAGTCTCATGCATCATCATTTCGGCCTTGTTCTTCGTTTCAACAAGCTCTCGTCGTTGTTTGTCATCTTCAGCATGTGCTTCGGCATCTTGCTTCATTTTTTCAATTTCGTCATCGTTCAAACCAGATGAACCCTTGATTTCAATCTGTTGGGTTTTGCCTGTTGCTTTGTCGGTTGCTGAAACATTCAAGATGCCATTTGCGTCAATCGCAAATTCAACTTCAATCTGTGGAGTTCCACGAGGTGCAGGAGGAATATCTGTCAAGTCGAAACGTCCAAGCGAGCGGTTATCTGTTGCAAACTCTCGTTCACCTTGAAGGACATGAATCGTTACAGAAGATTGGCTATCTGCAGCGGTCGAAAATGTTTCCTTCTTAGACGTAGGAATCGTTGTGTTACGCTCAATCAATCGAGTCATCACACTGCCGAGTGTTTCAACGCCAAGTGAAAGTGGAGTAACGTCTAAAAGCAAAACGTCTTTAACATCGCCACTAAGAACGCCACCTTGAATCGCGGCACCAACTGCTACCACTTCGTCTGGATTAATAGACTTGTCTAGTTCTGCCGTTTTGAAGATTTCTTTTGTGATTTCCTGAACTTTTGGAATTCGAGTAGAGCCGCCAACCATAACGATGTCAGAAACGCCTGAAGCGTCAAGACCAGCATCTTTTAATGCCGTTTCACATGGCTTGCGGAGACGATCGAACAAGTCGCTGCAAATTGTTTCGAATGTTGCGCGCGTAATCGTGACTTGCAAGTGCTTTGGACCATTTTGGTCTGCAGTAATAAAAGGCAAATTCACAGAAGTTTCTTTTTGTTGCGAAAGTTCGCACTTTGCTTTTTCCGCCGCTTCTTTCAAGCGTTGCAATGCCATTGGATCTGTTCGAAGGTCCATAGATTCTTGCTTCTTAAATTCATCTGCAATGTAATCGATGAGACGTTGGTCAAAGTCGTCACCGCCTAATTGCGTGTCACCGTTGGTTGCCATAACTTCAAAGACGCCGTCACCAATATCGAGAATGGAAACATCAAAAGTACCGCCACCAAGATCGAAAACCGCAATTTTTGCATTTGTTTTCTTTTCAAGGCCGTACGCAAGTGCTGCTGCAGTTGGCTCGTTGATAATTCGCTCAACAGTCAAGCCAGCAATTTCGCCAGCGTCTTTTGTTGCTTGACGTTGTGCATCATTAAAGTAAGCAGGCACTGTAATAACTGCTCTGTCGACTTTCTCGCCAAGATAATCTTCTGCGACTTTTTTAAGCTCACCAAGAATCATTGCGGCAATTTCTGACGGAGTGTATTCTTGATCGCGCACACCGATTTTTACTAAATCGTCTGCACCGCCAAGAACGCCGTAAGGCACCATTGTTTCTTCAGTCTTCACTTCGTTGTGACGCCGACCCATAAAACGCTTCACGGAGAAAACCGTGTTAGTTGGGTTTGTTATTTGTTGGTGGCGTGCTGGCTGTCCAACGAGTCGCTCATCTTTGTCGGTAAATCCAACAACGGATGGCGTTGTTCTGTTGCCCGAACTGTTAATAAGAACTTTTGGCTGATCGCCTTCCATGATTGCGACTACTGAGTTCGTTGTTCCTAAATCTATACCTATAATTTTTGACATGTTATGTCTCCTTCTGCTTTTGCGTACCTAGATGGATTATCCGCGCCAGCACTTATTAATACGCAACATCAGTGCCAATTGTGCGTCGTAGGTTTGTAACTTTTTTAACGGTTTTTGACCTTTTAAGGCTGTTTATTCTTATGCGAATATGCCAGAATGGCACTTGTGCAAATTGGTACTGTCAATCTTAAGACACCGGTCTTCCTCGCGCCGATGGCTGGAATCGCAGACCTTCCGTTTCGGCTCTTATGCCGAGAACTTGGAGGTGTAGGTCTTGCGTGCTCTGAACTCTTGAATTCAAGAGCGATTGTGCGTGGTGTGCCTGCAGTTTGCGAAAAAGCAAAGTTGCATCCTGACGACAAACCACTTTCCGTACAAGTATATGGCAATGTTGAAGACCCACTTCCGCGCGCAGCGGCATGGGCTGTCGAAAACGGTGCAACAATTATTGATATCAACATGGGTTGCCCAGTTGATAAAGTGTGCAAAAAAAATGGGGGTTCCTTATTGATGAAAACTCCTGGCAGAACCGCCACTTTAGCGCAGCAGATTGTGAACGCTTCTGACGGAACACCCGTTACTGCCAAGGTACGTCTTGGTTGGGAAAAAGATACGCTAACGGCGCCAAACTTGGCAAAGCGCTTGGAAGATTCTGGCATTGCCGCAATTACTGTGCATGGTCGAACGACAAAACAAATGTTTTCAGGCAAAGCGAATCTCGATGGAATTGCGAAAGTTGTTGAAGCAGTTTCAATTCCAGTTATTGGTAATGGCGATATCAATTCCGGTGAAAGTGCACAAACGATGTTTGAACATACAGGGTGTGCTGGCATTATGGTTGGCAGGCATGCGATGAAAGAGCCGTGGATTTTTGATGCTATTGCAAAATATCTTCGAGGCGAGCAAACAATGTTCCGTGACCGAAATGCAAAAATCAAAGTCATCCTTCGTCATCTTGAACTTATCTTGGAACACCGTGGGGAACGCTCAGCGTTGCACTGCATTACAAATCGCATTGCACTGTACGGCAGAACGCTTGGTCACATCAAACCGCTCAAAGAACGTGTTCGTCTTGCGAAATCAGCTGATGAAATTCGGGAAGCACTAGAAGCGTGGCTTGGGACAGGCCCAAGTAAAATCTTACACGCCGGAGATGACTTTGGACATGCTGAAGATTGGTAAGAGCATTGCAATAGCAACACCGCCGACGACGGCACCCATGACGAGAATCATCAGTGGCTCAATCATCGCGCTCACGCTTTTTACTCTGGATTCAAGTTCCTCATCTGTGAAACTTGCAACACGGTCCATCACCATTGGTAATCGGCCAGACCGTTCGCCAGACGCCATCATCGAAGCGACGTAAGAAGGAACATACGGCGAATCAAATACTGCGTCACTTAACGCATTACCATTTCGAACATTATTTTCCATGTCTGTCCAAAGTCGATCGAACTGCACGTTGTCCGTTACATCTCTGCAAATACCAATCGCATCAAGCACGCCAACACCCGCTGCTAACAGCGTTGAAAGAGTTCTCGAAGCACGAGTTGTATACAGTTGTGAAAACATTGGTCCGACAATTGGCGTTTTTATTTTCAACCAATCAAAAACACTTCGCCCACTCGGTGTTTTATGCCAAAGAACTAATGCAACTAGTACAGCAACAAGTGCTGGAATCCAATACATCCAAGTACCAAGAAGCCCATCACTAACTCCCATTAAAATTTTAGTAGGCATTGGCAAAGTTGCTGAGCGCATTTCGTATATCTTTGCAAAGCGCGGCAAAACAAATGTCACAATCAAAGAAGTCACAACTATTGCTGTGAAACCCATAATCATCGGGTACGTCATTGCACCTTTTACTTCACGAATGGTTTTGCGCTCTCGAGACAGATAACTTGCCACTCGCTCAAGCATCATTGGTAATGTGCCGGAAAGTTCTGAAGCCCGAACTAAACTGACTACAATTTTGGGGAAGACTCTCTTCCTGCGCGCAAGAGCTGTTGACAGTGCATCGCCACCACAAACATCATCGTAAATGCTTGTCAAAACATCACGGAATTCTTTTTGTTTAGTTTGTTTTGCCAATGCATCAAGTGATTCAGAGAGTGGAACACCAGTTTCAAGCATCACTGCTAGTTGCTGGCAGAATGCAATTACGTCATCTTGTTTTACGCGACGGTGCGCAATTGCAGTCAAAATATCATCCTTGACATCTTCAACATCGCCCTGCATTAACGGCTCTGGATCAATTGCTGTAATGAATAAACCTTGCGTACGAAGAACGTTTGCGACTTCATCTTCGTTCGATGCAACTTGCGAACCGGCCAATTCACGACCGTGGATGTCACGCGCTTTCCAAGCGAAAGTTTCTTTTGCGAGTAAAGCGCTCATATGCCCATGCTCCTTGTTGCACATAAAACTTCTTCAGGAGTAGTCAGACCCTTCGCAACTTTTTCTAAGCCGTCTACTCGTAAAGTTGAATGATTTGTCAAAGATCGTAATTCTTGCAGTGAAGCCTCCCTGCTCACCGCTTCTAAAAGTTCATTGGTTGGTATTAGTAATTCGAAAATTCCAAGTCGCCCAGCAAAACCTGTGCCTCGGCAACGGTTGCAACCAGCGCCCATGCTGTAGTCTCCGCCACCGCAAGCGTTACGAACTGCTTCGTCACCTTTCCATGCTGTTTTACAATGCGGGCAAATTTTACGCACGAGTCGCTGCGCAAGAACGCCGCGAACTGTTGCGGCAACAAGATATGGCTCAATACCAAGATTGACCAATCGAGTAACAGCGGAGATTGAATCGTTTGTGTGCAGCGTCGAGAAAACAAGGTGCCCTGTCAATGCTGCTTGCGAAACTATGGCGGCGGTGTCTGAATCACGAACCTCGCCAACCATTAAAACATCAGGGTCTTGGCGAAGCATTGAACGCAAGGCTGTAGAAAATGTAAAGCCAGCACGTTCGTTTATTTGCGATTGATTTATCCCGCGAATTTGCGCCTCGATTGGATCTTCGATTGTCGCAACATTTATTTCATGCGTATCAAGTTGTGACAAAACAGAATAGAGTGTCGTTGACTTACCCGAACCAGTTGGCCCTGTAACAAGAACCACACCGTTTGGTTGTTCGACAACACTTTTCCAATCTAATAACATTTGTTCATTAAAACCAAGACTGTCTAATGACAAGCGATTGTTTTTGCTATCAATAATTCGCAATACAACAATTTCGCCAAATTTGCTCGGCATTGTTGACACTCGCAAATCAATTGGCCTGCCATCCATCATGACATTAAAATCGCCATCTTGTGGTAGGCGTCGTTCAGAAATATCAAGATTGGCCATAATTTTAATTCTGCTAGCAACTGCTTGTTGCATTTTATATGGCGGTTGAATTTTTTCATACAGTTTGCCGTCTATGCGATACCGAACCCGAAGTGAATGGTCATCAGGTTCAATATGAATGTCCGAAGCGCCTTCTCGCACTGCGGAGTAAATTAAAAAATTAACCAGTTTTACAACTGGGCCATGTCCTGCATCTTCTTCCAGATCAGAAAGTTCTGTTGCATCTTGTTCAACGACTGTAAAATCATGCTCGTCTATGTCTTCGTAAATTTCATCGATAACAAATACATTTGCGGCAGGAAGATACGATTGATGCGCTGCTTGGATATCTTCTGCTGTAGCGGCAACTATTTGCGCGATGTGGCCAGTTCGGCGTTCAATTTCTTCAAGTAAATATAGGTTTGCTGGTTCGCTGACTGCAACAGTGAGCACACCGCGAACAAGAAACATCGGCAACACGCCGTGTTCTTCGAGAAATTCTCTTGGCAATATTTCAATGACTTTTGGGTCTGCAAGGCGAGCGGTATCGGAAGCGAATGGGATGCCATACGCATGTGCTAATGTTTCAAGTACTGTTTTGTTATCAACTAATCCCATTTCAACAAGAACTTCGCCAATAAGTTTTCGCTCTTGACAATTCTTTTGCTGTTCAAGTGCCGTGTCCAACTGTTCTTTAGACAACACGCCTCGATGCAATAACAACTGCCCAAGCGGTGCTTGTGAAGATATTGCGGATGTTAAGTTATCTTGTTGTGGATTCATATATGGCCTTTACGCGAGGCTCCGTGCTGCGTGTTTGACTGATTCATGCACGCTAAAAACTCGATCAAGCCGTGTTAATTCAAATACACGCTCGGCTGAGGATGGAACAGATGCAAAACAAAGTTTGTTGCCCGCTTTAGTAAGTTCATCGGTCAACCAAAGGAGCGACTCAAGCCCAACTGAATCGATTAAACCAAGCGAAGTACAGTCGATAATGATATTTGAACCGAAGTTCTCGGACGTTTCTCGAACATCGCGTTGAAAACGGTCGCACTCATCTGTTGTCAAATCTCCGTTAATGCAAAGCACAATCGCAGCTAGATGTGATTCGGAAGTAATATTCATGCTGCCTTCCTTTCTGTATTCCGTGAAACACCAGTTTGATGATCTATCATTAGTTGTTCCCACTTAGAAAAATCAAGTTTAAAAAAGAGCTCTGCTAGTTCGGGGTCAAACTGTGAACCAACTACTTGTCTCATTTCATCAAGTACTGCTATTCTGTTCATCGCATTGCGATAGGTTCGACTTGATGACATCGCATCAAATGAATCTGCAAGTGAAATCATTCGAGCAACAAGTGGAATGTCCTCCCCTGAAATACCATGTGGATATCCACCGCCTGCATATTTTTCATGATGATGTAATACGCCACCGAGAATGTCTTCCATCTGCGGAATATCTTTTAGAATCTTTGCGCCGATTTCTGGGTGTTTTCTAATCTCTGCAAATTCAGCGCCCGTAAGACCACCCTTCTTCGTAAGGACATGCTCAGGAACACCAATCTTACCGATGTCATGCACCAAGCCAGCGATTCGGAATCGATCCACCTGGTCTGCATCGAGACCAGCTGATTGTGCGAGTTGTGCCGTTAATAATGCCACTCTTTGAGAATGACCACAGGTGTACTTATCTTTCGCATCAATTGAAGCAGTTAGCGCTTCTAGTGTTCCAAGGAACGTCGCACTCAAATCTTCATATAAAAGTGCGTTTTCAAGGAATATAGCGAGTTGAGCTGCTGTTGCGGACAACAATTTAGCGTCAACAGACGATGCTTCGAGGTCATTTCCCTGTTTATTTGCTGCAACAAGGACTCCAATTACACTTCCATCGCTCAAAATTGGCTCGATAATTGTCGCTTGACCAAGCTTGTTTGCGACCGAATCTTCATGGTTTGAGATGATTGAAGATGTTCCAATAGCATTTGAAATCGAGTGAACTGTTTCAGATATGTCCGATGGAGCGTTTCCAGCAAATACTAATTCGCTGCCAATTCGTGGTAACCGGTTGCCGATTCGAAGTTGAACACCAATCCATTCGTATGGAAGTGTTTGCAAAAGTTCATTGCATGCAAGTTCAACAAACCGTTTTGGATGATTCACTGAATTCATGCTTCCAGTAATTGTGTACAACAATGAAATTTCTTCATAGGAATCAGCTAATTCATGACCAACCGATTCCATTGTATTTTGATTTTCTTCGCTTGCAGTATGCGCATTCCATGCAAACTGAAACAGTGATGCAATGCGATTCACGTCATGGGTTGCGATTGGTTGGAACGATAGCAACAATGAACGGATAACCATTACGTCAGCTCCGCTTGCTTGGCACAATGCGTGCAAGTATTCACTTGTTGCTAATGCGTCTGTCACAATGACACCAATTGACAAACCTGTGTCACGGCGCGCATTTACTTTTCGTACTGGAACTAACCACACGCCTTGAAACGCTTCTACAGGAACAAGCTCACTTTGAGAATTCCACACAGCATAATTTGATGTAATCGCAAGGCGAACCAGTGGGGATGCGCTTAATAAATCAAGTAGCCAATCACCCTTTTCTTGGCTCACTAGTTTTCCGTTCGCATCGCAATGCATAATTACTATGCCAGCATCGATCGCAAACGAATCAAGTGGCGAGCTATCAATAGTTGATTTGGTTGATACATTTTTTGTATTCATGCCACATCTCGCTTTCCAGTGTTTCGGACTGGCACGTCTTTTAATAGTTGCGCGCACAATTCTGCCACGCCACGAGGACTAAATGGCTTGCTTAACACCTTGCGTACATTTGGGATATTTGTGTCACATGCTTCGAGTGTGTGACCACGAGCAGTTAAAACGACGACTGGGATGTGTGCAGTCTCTTTATTTGTTGATAGTGCATGCGCGAATTCAAGTCCGTTCATGTATGGCATTTGCACATCTGTGATGACAAGGTCCGGCGGGTCTGTCTTCGCTTGATGCAATGCGTCTTCGCCATCAACAGCCGTTGCGATTGAATAGCCACAGTTTCGCAATTTTAGCGATAGAACTTGAAGAATATGCGCTTCATCATCGACAATTAAAATATTGTGTGCTGTTGTCATGCTGCCTTTCGTTGACCTCGTTCTGCTGGAATTGAGAACCAAAATTTCGAACCCATTCCAAGTGTAGATTCCACCCCAATTTGTCCGCTGTGAAGAGTTTCGACGATATGACGACACAGGTTAAGTCCAAGACCAGTGCCCTGCGCAACATATCGATAATTTTCAACTCGGTAAAACTTATCGAATACTTTTTCAGTTTGATCTGGAGCAATTCCAAGACCGGTGTCAGATATTGAAAAATGCAAACTGCGAGCAAGATTATCCGTGTCCGCAGCAACTGTAATACGTCCACCATCTGGCGTGTATTTAATCGCATTCGATAGCAAGTTTATAATTACTTGATAAAGCATATCTCCATCACCAATGACTGATAAATCGACGTCAGCGATTTGCGAGTGTATTTCTAAACTCTTTTCTTTTGCTTGTGGATTCATATTCGTAACTGCACGAGCTATTAAGTCTTGAAATTTAACTTGCGACCTGTCAATGTGCATTAAGCCAGCTTCGATACGACTGATGTTTAGCAAGTTATCAATCATGCGTTGAAGTCTTTGTGTTTCTGTTGAAATAACACCATAAAACTCTTTACGTGTTGCCTCATCTTGCGCATCGCCATCTTCTAACATTTCGATGTATGCCGAAATCGAGGAAAGAGGAGTGCGAAGTTCATGACTTGCTTTCGAGACGAAGTCACTTTTTAATCGCGCTATTTCTCGCTCACGAGATAAATCGCGTAACACTGTAACAACCGCGTGCATAGATTCATCTTTATGGCCTACTGATTGAAGGTGCACTTCGTATGCCACAGTTTCGCCGTCGTTTTTAATTTCTTGCTCATACTGTCTTCCTTCTTTTGGAAGACCGCTACGTGCATCTGCAATTGTCGAAATAAGTTGATGGTCTACAACAACATCTACAAGAAGTTTGCCCGCTGCTTCTGATGGCGCAATGCTAAGCAAACCAGACGCTCCCTCATTTGCATGTAACACTTCACCATGGGCATCCACTACGATTACTGCATCACGCAATACATCAAACACCGCCTCAACTTGGCGTCGACGTGTTCGATCGATACAGCCATGGATGCGTGCGGAGTCCAGTGTGTTGCATGCTTCTTCTGCTTCAAGTTTCGCAGTATTCATTGCAGTTACTGCTTCTGTTGCTCGGGTCTTCAACTTCAATGCAAAAATAACCGCAACTACAGCAGTGAGTGCTGTTACGATTAGAATTAAAATTGAAATTAGGTCTGTGAACACGTTTGCCTTACTTGGTTATTCCCAAGCTAAGGCAGACGAACGAGTCTACGGCACAAGGGGAGAATCTTGAGTTACGCTCACGATTGGCTGGCTTCGTTCTGCCTGACCATGTGATTGTTGCTCAACTTCACCTTCGGCCGAATTTGCCGTCATATTCGGTGCAATTGGTGTTTCTGCCCTAAATTTTGCACTTTTTGCATACATTCGGAGTAAAGAATCCAAACCATCGATGGTGTTATAGGACTGTGCAATGGAGAGAAATTTCTCGCCATTAATTATGTCGCCAAGATGAAGTGCAGCAATACCCTCAAACAATGGACCCTCGTTGAGCTCAGAAGATAATTGTGAAATTTTCTTCCCACAGAGTGCCACTCGATTGTAATCTCCCATATCCCAAGCGATGTAACCAAGATCCACCCAAGCACCAGCGTCATCAGGCGTTTGCCTTGTAACTTTTAAGCAAATATCTCTGCCTTGAATCTTACGACCGGTTGCAGCAAGACACTTGCCTCGCAAACGCTGGAATGTATAGGACAATTCGACTGACTGTTCCAGTTGTGCAAGTGTCGTTATACACTCTGCATATTCACCTGCATTAAATTGAGCTGTTGAAAGTAGAGTTAAAACTTCACCGTCGTCATTACCGAGCAAACGTGAATTCGATAAAAATTTTGCCGCTTCTTTAGGGTTCCCGTTTCGCAAGTGAATATGACCAAGTAGCGCAGCCACCGAAGGTTGGTGTTGAAATTCTTTACCTGATGTTTCCAAAAGGACAATTGCTTCTTCTAATTCGCCTAACGCAACATGTGACTCTGCTGCTGCTAGTAAAAATTGCGGATGCGTTACATTGCATTCCATTGCTTTTTTGTAGGAGGCTAATGCAGAAGCATCATCTGACCAGCGCTGGTGTAAAATTCCCAAAAAATAGTGCGGCTCGGCAATCGTCGGGTCTAATTCGATCGAACGATTGAGCGCTTTGTCTGCTGCATCTAATCGATGTTGTTCTAGTAATATTCTGCCACGAAGAAGGTGATAAGCAGCATTCGAATCAAAGCGAGCAATTGCCGCATCAATCGTTTCAATCGCTGCCTTTAGCTGCCCTACTTCAAATTGTTGCATTGCTTGTTGAGCCGCAAGATTAGCATTCACAATATCCATTCGATTGTGGGCATTTACTCTTGCAACTTTGCCCGACTTTGTTGGGCCCGCGCATCCAGTCAAAAGTACTACACCAAGCATTACAATTAATCTATTCATTGTTGTGACTCCAGGCCTACTTGCGCGGTTTGTGTTTCGCGTTGCAAAAGACTGCGAAGCAAGTCACGCTCCCAAACAGATTCTTTTTCATTTGTAATACGCTCACGCAAGCGAATCATTTCTGGCTGCTCTGTTGTATTACGAAGAGATAAGTTTGACCAATAAAGAGCCTTGTCTAAATCGCCTATTCGATATGCATCAAGCGCATCTCGATTGTAATTAGCCGTAATTTGTTCTTTACTAAATGGGAGCAAACCTGCTCGAGCACCAACTCGAACCGAGTCAACAATTTCAAGTGAATCTTTACCGGCATCCCATAAACGTTTATCTGGAATAATTGAGGGCGTTAAGAGGAAAATGATTTCCTCTTTTTCTACCCTATCGCCTTGCCCACGAAATACCTGCCCAATAATGGGAATGTCGCCAAGGAATGGAACTTGGTTGCGAGATATTTGTGTGGACTCGCGAAAGAGCCCGCCAAGAATTATTGTCTCGCCATCTCTGCATCGGACGTTTGTCATTATCTGTTGGGTGATTTCATCCGGTACCGATTGTCCGCCATCTGCCCTTAGCGTTGCTGAAGAAACGTTTGGATGCAACTCCATTCGAATCATTCCATCGGGTGAGATGAAGGGGCGAAATACCAGTTGAATACCCGTGTCTAAAAACTCTACTGTCTGCGTTGTGCTTGTGTCTGTCTGTGTTGTTGATAAGTATCCAATTCGGGTACCGATAAGTACTTCTGCGCGCTGTCTATTCAAGCAAGTAATTCGCGGTCGCGCCAGCACTGTTGTATCCACAACTTTGTCGAGCACTTTCAAAAATGCACCAACATGATCTTTAATGACGCCAGCTTTTAAACCGCCATTGAATTTTGCATTTGCAGTGTCGCCAACACCAGAGGAAACGCCTTCAATATTTGTATTCCCAAATGCGCCTGTAATGACATTTTGGGCTGCTGCCAGTGGTCCGCCTGCTATTCCTCCAATTTGAATATTTGATAACGCGGTAAAATCAACACCAAACTCATTGTCTTCCGTTACTTTAGTCTGAACAACGGTTGCCTCAACAACAACTTGTGTTGGGGGAGTATCTAGTTCCTTTAATAACATTGCGATTGTTTCAAGATTCTCTGGATAATCGTTAATGACTAACTTACTTGACCAAGCATAACTGTCACCACCGCCATTCTTCAATGAAGGTTGAAAACCCGCTTCAACATCGCCTCTAAGCGCCGCCTTGCCTTCTGTAGATAAAAGTGGCCTTACAAACTCATCGGCATCAGCGGCGGACAGGTATTGCAATTCGTAAATTCGACTTTCAGTTTTACGATTTGCCTTTTCAATTAAATCGAGCTCTTCCAGCGTATAGACATAAACAAAATTGCCTTCTTCAATGTAGCCAAAACCATTAACTCTCAATACCGCATCGAGCGCTTCGCCAAATGTCACGTCATACAGGTTTGCGGAAACCGCTCCAGAAACATTGTTGCTTGCAATGATATTCTTGCGGCTTTGGATTGCCAGCATTTCAAGAACTTGCGTCACTTCTGTTTCGTTAACAACAAGATCAACCGTGCCAAATTCGTCGATTACAACTTCATCTTTTGCCTCTTGAGCAAAGGTGAATGGTGTAAGTGAAAGAAGGGAAATGATTAGAAAATAATGTGTGTATTTCACGGGTGCGTCTCCATGTGCGCACCCGAAACCTTCAGCGGCGAGTGGGCGCTATAGTCAGTTCATATCGGCGATTTTCAGCGGAAATGATGACTGAACGACCAGACAAGGCAATGAGACGCAGAGGATTTGGAACATTCTGAATAACCACAACTTCACCTTCTTGTATAACTCTACCGTTAATCATGGCCATTTTTCCCATGATTGCTTCTAGTTCCAACGTTGCAACAAGTTCTTGTTCTGCCTTAATACTCGTGTCAACAATTTGCGTGCTTGTATTATCGGATGCTGCACTATCAGACGGAAATACTTCATTGTTGATTGAAAATGGATTTTTCGCTGGGCGAGTTTCGAGAAACACGGGAATTACAGTTTTATCGGAAGTTATAATTGAAGCAACCGATGCCTGAATCTCTGGCGATGCTACAGCTGTTCGAGGGGGTCTGGCGATAACTATAATTCGTGCCCAAAGCAGTAGGCCGACAAAAAGCAGCGTGCAAAATAAACTGAATCGCCTGCGATCTGCAGTTAGCCGCTGCCACATCATTTGCATTTTTTTATTCATCTTGAATATCTCCATTGTCGTACATTGCGTGCAATCCAATTGCGGCTTCTAGCACAGGCGCTTCACCGAATGAACCTGAATCTTTTGTTGTAATCCGAAGTGAAGAAATTCGAACAAGTCTGTTCATCGATTCAACCTTTTCAATTACCGAAAAAATTGATTCGAAATCTGCGTGCAAGGTAACTGCTAGCGGCTGGATTGCAAATCCGCCCTTTTGTTGTAATTTTGAAGCAGTTGA
>JABIWU010000063.1 GCA_018701395.1 Phycisphaerae bacterium
AAGAATTACAAGCCGTTTCGTTGAACGTTCTCTGGCTTGTTCGAGCTCGAGTGCTGTTGGTTTTTGGGGTATTGGTTCTCCAGGCATACGTAAAGTGTACCTCTTCTTTGTATCGAATTTTGATGAGTCTTGGTATGATGTTGCATATTGGTGAGAAGAAGGACGGTCGGCCTCTTAGACGTGTTACCCTCGAACCTGGTCAGAGCTTGATCGCAGCAGCCATAAGTGGCGTCATGCGAGCTTTGGGTCACCGGCCGTCCTTCTGCCCGCCCAGTTTTGCCAAAGGAGGGCATTTTTGAGTTACACAGTATTAGCAAGACGGTATAGATCAACAACCTTCGAGAATATCGTAGGTCAGGATTCGATTGCTAAGACTCTGCGAAATGCTATTGACTCTGAAAGAACAGCGCACGCGTATTTATTTTCAGGAACTCGCGGGGTTGGTAAAACCTCAATGGCCAGGATATTTGCCAGAGAATTGAATCGTTCAGATTCACTCACAGAAGAAGAAGCCATTGGCAATGCGATTTTGCGTGGTGAGGATTTAGACGTTATCGAAATCGATGGTGCCTCAAATCGTGGTGTTCAAGAGGCAAGAGATTTAATCGCAGCAGCTGGCCTTGCCCCTAGTCGGTGTACCTATCGAATTTACATCATTGATGAAGTTCATATGTTAACAACGCCTGCTTTTAATGCGTTGTTAAAAACAATGGAAGAACCACCGTCCCATGTAAAATTCATTCTCTGCACAACTGAGCCTCATAAAGTGCCTTCGACAATTCAAAGTAGATGCCAGCGATTTGATTTCAGATCAATTCCCTCTACAAAAATTGCTGAACATCTTTCTTTTGTTCTAAAAGAAGAAGGCGTAAAAGCGGACAACTCGGTTATTGCTGAAGTAGCACGGCTTGGTAATGGATCTATGCGAGATTCGCTTTCCATTTTAGATAGGCTCCTTGCAGGTGGTTCTAAAACAATCAATGCTAACGAAATGGAAGAGCTACTAGGGCTCCCTTCGCAGACAGCAATAAGTTCTCTTTGTGCTGCAATCGCAACGAATGACATGCAAAAAGCATTTGAAGCATCAGACTGCCTTATTGCTTCTGGAATATCCCTCGATCGTTGTTTAGAAGTGCTTTCATCTGCATTGCGAAATGGACTTATCGCAAGAGTATGTGGCGAACATTCGCCACTTCTTGAACTCTCCGATGAATCACGAAAAGAAGCGACTGTTTTAGGTAATCAACTTGACGAAGCGACGATAACTCACATGATTGCTTTATGCGATGCCACAGGTCGAGAGGTCCGACGAGGCGGAAGCGGTCGCGCGCTTTTTGATGCGACTATCGCCCGTCTCTGCATGACAGGCCAACTCTCCGAAGCAGGTGCCGTGCTTGCTGGAAACAACGTGACACCTTCAACTAGTACGAAAAAAAAAAGAATTAATGCCATAACTAATTCCCAAGAAACTCAAAAAAAACAAACTGTAACAATCGAAGCAAACAAACAAGTTGCATCAGATAAAGTAAATAACTCTAAGCCTGAAGCGCAAGTATCGCCGCCGGTTACAACCACCGAAATTTCAGATGAGCAAGCATTGAAAGCTATTGAAGAAACTCCGGGGTTAAAACGCATTGCTAAATATCTTAAGATCGTTCAATTAGAACGAAACTCGATTTCGTTTGGAATTAATAATGAAGGCAGAGAATCGACAAAGTACATTTTTGCACAAGAACAAAAAATTGCAGAAGTTCTTTCGGGGCTAGCGAATCGTAAAATGACCGTTTCAATTTCGGTGCCAGAATCTGAAAAGCCTCTTTCAAGAAGTGCTGTTTCGCTTGAAGTGGTAGAAGACAATGAGTTAGTAAAGGTGGCACGCGGTCTTTTCGATGGCACAGTGGTTCAAGTAACAAATGTTAAAGGAAACTCGTAATGTCATTACGAGATTCAAAAGGTACTCCAGAGCCAGTCCGAAGACTTCTTGATAGTCTTGCTAGATTGCCTGGCATTGGAAAGAGGGGTGCAGAACGTATTGCATTTCATTTAATTAAAGATGCTGAACAGGAGGCAATTGCATTGAGTGCTGCAATTGCAGATGTGAAACACAGAGTTGTTTGTTGCGATGTTTGTAATAATATTGCTGATGCCAGCCCCTGCGCAATTTGCGATGATGCATCTCGCGATGCATCCATCGTCCTTGTTGTTGAGCAACCAAGAGATTTAATTCGACTAGAAGCAACTGGAATGTTTCGCGGTATTTACCATGTATTAACGGGAAGAATCGATCCTCTGGCAGGAGTTGAGCCATCAGATTTAACTGTTGATGCACTGCTGCACAGAGTTGATAAAAAAGAATTAAATGCACGTGGCGTTCAAATTAAAGAAGTCATTTTTGGTTTAAACCCAAACTTGGAAGGCGATAGCACGTCACTCTATTTAGCATCGCAACTAACTTCCAAGGGTATCGCTGTAACTCGTTTGGCAAGGGGCTTGCCAAGTGGTTCTCAAATTGAATATGCAAACACACAAGTGTTGTCAGACGCAATTGCAGGTCGGCAGGGAATGAGATAAACGTGGATATGCAATTTCGAACAGGCCAGCGCCTTGGCACTAACCAACAGATGCAATTGGCTCCACGCATTATTCAAACGATGGAAATAATGCAGTTGCCTCTTCCCGCCCTTGAAGAAAAAATAGATCAAGAATTAGAATCTAATTTAGCGCTTGAACTTGACGATCCAGAACCACCCGAGGAAGTGCAAGAAGATCTGGAAGTAGCCGAAATTGATGATTCAAGTGAAGAATATTCTGAGTTATCTCCACGGCAAGTTGCATCTTTAGATGGAAGAGATGCGAAGTTAGACGCTATGGCGAATATTAGAGCTCGTCAAGAGAGCCTTTCCGAGCAACTGCTTCATCTTTGGAGTTTCGCTAATGTTGATGATGCAGAAAAATCAATTGGAATGGTATTAATTGGATTAATTGATGCAGATGGTTTTTTAACATTACCTGAAGTTGATATGAAAAAGCAAATTAAAAAAGAACTTTCCATCAAAATAACCAATGAACAATATGAGCTCGTTGTTAAGGCCCTGCAAAAATGGCTTGACCCTCCTGGAATTGCTGCAAGGTCTCTTCAAGAATCTCTACTTATTCAAGCGAGCGATCTGGCTTCAGAAGATCCTGATGCTTGGAAAGATGTTGAGCTTCTAATTGAATCGCATTTAGAAGATCTAATTGGGAATCGGTTGCCTAAAGTTTCATCAGCAAGTGGGTTAAGTTTAGAGCGAGTTAAATTAGCAATAGAAAAAATGCATGAGCTAACATTAAGCCCAGGAAGACTACTTGCAACCGAGCGTGTCCTTCCTGTTATTCCCGATGCGATGATTGAATTCGACGATAGTTCAAATTCTTATATTGTCGGCATTTGTGATGGTAGAATTCCGCCATTGAAAATTGCTCGGTCTTATGAAGCAATTACTCGAGATAAAAACACAGATGAAGGTGCTAAGCAATTCATACAACGAAACATCAACGCTGCTCGATGGATTATTGAAGCAATCAGCCAGCGAAAAACGACACTTGGAAAGATTGTTCAAATTGTTGTAGATAGACAACGTGATTTTCTTGAGCAAGGTGATGCATTTTTAAGACCTCTTCCAATGGTAGAAGTAGCAGACTTGCTTGGAATTCATGTCGCAACTGTCAGCAGGGCAGTTGCAGACAAATGGGTTCAGACACCACGTGGAATATTTCCGCTGAGGCGCTTCTTCTCTGGAGGTACTGGCAGCAACCGTGATGGTGACATGAGTTGGGAAGCAGTAAAAACTCGCTTAAAAGAAATCATCGACAGCGAAATCAAATCAAATCCACTGAGCGATGAAGCGCTTGCCAAACGATTAAGAGAGCAGGGAATCGAAATTGCAAGACGTACTGTAGTAAAATATAGACAACAGTTAGGTATACCCGCAGCTCGACTACGAAAAGAATATTGAGGTTATATTGTTTGAATTTCTTTTGACTTTGCGTCACACATTTCGTCAATTGTAGAAGTATGCTTTTTTGTCATTGTTTCAATGACATCTTTCCCATGCTTGCCATCATCTTCTGAAATTCCGTTTGACTTGTCTTTGACTAATGAATCGACATGTTTAATAGCATCACGGCGTTCGTTTCGGATTGTAATTCTACTTTCTTCAGCCATTTTTTTAACTTGATTAACAAGTTGCGACCTTCTCTCGGCAGATGGAGCGGGGATATTTATGCGCACCAAGTCGCCTTCAGCTTGTGGGTTTAGGCCTAATTCTGCACCTTCAAGTGCTTTGATAATGTCATTTTTTGAACCAGGGTCATACGGTTTAACTACTAGTTGCGTTGCATCACTTACTGAAATTGCTGAAATATCCTTAAGGTCAGTTTGGCTGCCGTAATAATCAACTTTGATAAAATCGATAAGTGCAGTTGAAGCTCGACCTGTTCGAACTCCGTGAAGTTCTTTCGTGAAGTATTCGATGGTTTTATCCATTTTGGATTTACAGGAATTAGTTTGTTCTTTGATGCTCATGCTTTACCGCTTTCTCTGTTAAGAAACTAGACTTTCGTAACGGGGGTCCCAGAAGTATTGTTAACTATTGTACCAATTGACTCACCCGCAACAACTTTGCAAATATTTCCGTGTTCTTTAAAATTAAAAACAATAACAGGAAGATTGTGCTCCATGCACATTGAGAGTGCTGTTAAATCCATGACTCCAAGTTGTTTGGTAATTGCTTCTTTAAATGTTAATGAGTCGTAACGTGTAGCGTTCGGATTTTTCATTGGATCGCTGCAATAAACACCATCGACTTTTGTAGCTTTGAGAAGAATATCCACTCCAAGTTCAATCGCACGAAGAGAAGCACAAGTATCAGTGGTGAAAAAGGGGTTGCCAGTACCAGCTGCAAGGATAAGAACTCGCCCTTTGTCAAAGTGTCGTAAAGCACGACCACGAATAAATGGTTCTGCAACTGATTCAATATCAAGTGCAGACATAACGCGGGCAGGTTGTCCTTGTTGCTCAACAGCTTCTTTCAATGCAAGCGCATTGATGACCGTTCCAAGCATCCCCATGTAGTCTGCGGTTGCTTTCGCTATTCCTACTCGTGCCGCGAGCTCAGCGCCACGAATCATATTTCCACCGCCAACTACAACTGCAATCTCAGTACCTAAACATGCTGCCTCTGCAATTTGTTTGGCGATAATGTTCAGTTCATCAGGATCAATTCCAAGAACTCCGGGAGTTGAAAAGCTCTCCCCGCTAATTTTAAGAACTGCTCGTTTGTAATGTGGGGTTAGTGATGGCATGAGGAGCTTTCTATTTTTTGGCATTTGACCTTATAAGTAGGGGTTCAGTCAAGACCCTTATCGTATGATGAGTATGAAAGAATGCATTTATTAGTATATTAAACCATATGGAACAATATCCCACAGATTTACCCTGTTCAAAACGGACAAATAATCATCAACAAGGTGGTTGTTCTGTTGCTCCAATCACACAATTCCGCCTCGATGAACGCGCAAGATGGAAACGAAGGGTCCTATCTTTGGTATTTGTTGGCTTACTAATTTCTGTACTTATACATATAATTGTTTTTCTTTTTTCATATTCAGTTGCTTCTGGAAATGGCTCTGCACCACCAAAAGGAGCAGCCACAACTATTGAGTTTGCAATCTTAGAAGAAGAATCGTTTGCTGCGTTGCCGGAAGGCGACAGAATGACGCAATCGGAATCTAATCCTACGGATGCCAGTTCTGAAATAATAGAAACAACGCAGGCTACATTAGAAGCAGATTTTTCTGCGACTTCACTTATACCGTCGACAGAATCTAGAGTAACTTCGCTCACTGGATCAGGTTCTTCTGGCATGGGTGTTGGAATGGGCGGCTCTGGTGGTGGAGGCACTTCCTTTTTTGGTATATCTTCAGAAGGATCGAGGTTTTGCTACATCGTAGATCGTTCTGGCTCTATGGATAGCGGTGGCCGACTTGCATCGGCGAAAGTTGAGTTGATTTCATCCTTGCAAAAATTGCCTGACTTTGTAAAATTTTATGTCTTGTTTTACAGTTCAGGAGTAAAAGAACCATCGATGCAACAAGGTTGGAATACAGCCCGTCGTGGAACTATAAAACGAATGGCTGACGAAATTCGTGCTATGTCTGCATCAGGAGGAACAGTGCCTATGCCAGCGTTTATCAATGCATTTGCCTTGTCGCCACCTCCAGACATTATTTTCTTTTTGACTGATGGTCAAATTACTGGTTTTTCTATTGAATCACTTTTAGAACAAATGCCCACGAATAAAAAAATTGTAATTAATACAATTGCTTTTGGTAATTCTGCCAGTAAAACTTTATTACAAGAAATTGCAAATGTAACAGGTGGTCAATACACGTTTGTCCCAGAAGGCAAAAATCCATGAAACTAATTGCCTATTTTATTCTTCTCGCACTAACAACTTCAGGCGTTTTTGGAGCGAATGTTACGCTTCGATCTAGTTCTACTCCAATCACAGGCGAGATTCTATCTGGTGGCAAAGAAGGATTACGTATTCAATTAGATAGTGAAGCAAATACAACCACCCTAGTTCCGTGGAGTTCTATTCGAGCAATTGAAACTGCAAAACCTCGGCCATCCCTTGATGCTTTATTAGAAAACGGAAAATTAATTTGGCGAGCAAAGCAAAGATTGATCAGAGGCGACGTAAAATTGGCAGAACCTATTTTTGAATCACTCTTTGATACATACAAAGATGCGGCAGGTAAAGATGCACAGCTTATTTGCGAAGGGTATCTACGGTGCACTCTAGCTAGGGGCGATTTGAGCCGTGCTTTTGAACCGTGGATTATTGTTGCGCAGCATCGTGCCAATAGCAAGCAATCTTCTTTCTCTAGCTTAGAACCAGTCGTTGAAAAAACTTCTTTGCTTTGCAAACATCTTCCGCCTGTGCCGCTTGTCAAGCAACAATTTGCAAATCTACTACTTGCTAGTGGTGACTACAAACTTCCATTTGATGCTGATTTTGTAACACTCCTTATTGCAGTTTCAAATGGTGAACTTTCTGCTATTTCTACACTGAATAGCATTTATAAAACTCTGCCAATGTGGAAACAAATATGGGCAAATTATTTTCTTGGTGAAGGGTACTTAGCTGTAAAAAATAATGCAAAAGCAAGAACTAAGGGATTGCTTTATATGGCAAAAGTAGCTTCATTACAAAAACACCAACAGCCGTGGCTTTCAGGAGCGGCATTACTTAGACTTTCAGAAGAATTCGCCATTGATGGCGATGATGAAACTGCAGAAAAAATGATGCTCGAATTACATCGTAATTTTCCATTGCATCCATTGCTTACATCTAAACAAAAAAGGAATTTAGATTAATGAATATACAATTACTTTTTTCAATTCTAGGACAAACAGAATTTGAAACGGAATCGTGGTGGAGCACGATTGAAAAAGGCGGAACGGTTGGTTATATTATTCTCGGGTTGAGTTTGATTGCGCTGAGTTTGGCGGTGATGCATTTTGTGCAGATTAGAAGAACTGCTTTGTTGCCTGAAGTGCAACTTACGACACTCGAACAATTGCTCGCCAATGGAGAAACGCAAGAAGCACTCGAGTATTGTGTTGACCCATCCAACGATACCTATTTAACGAGA
This sequence comes from Phycisphaerae bacterium, assembly GCA_018701395.1. Taxonomy (GTDB): domain Bacteria; phylum Planctomycetota; class Phycisphaerae; order Phycisphaerales; family SM1A02. The sequence goes on from JABIWU010000063.1 coordinate 7,699, forward strand.
ATTTTAGCAACCGGCCTACTTCGGTACCAACGTTCAGCATTCGGTCCGTTTGAATTGAAAAGTTCACTCGAAGAAGCAGGAGAAGAACAGACTTCAAGGTTATTCCGCTCAACAGATGCGATTGGTTTGATTGGAACAATCGCACCTCTGCTCGGTCTTCTAGGAACAGTATTAGGCATGGTTGGTGCATTCAAAACACTTGGAACTGATAGCGCGAACACAAACGCTGCATTAGCAGGCAATATTAGCGAAGCGCTAATCACAACAATGCTTGGTCTAGTATTAGCAATTCCTTGTGTTGCTCTTTTTAGTTATTTCAGAAACAGAATTGAAGGGTTGAGTTCAGAAGCATCTTCCGAAATCGAACGATTAGTACTTCATCTAGAAGAGGCGCAAGGCACAAAATAATGGCTTTCGGTAGTACGAAATCAAGAGTAATTGTTCCAATTGTTGAGATGACTCCAATGATTGATATTATTTTTCTATTGATAATATTTTTTATGGTTGCTGCTCAATTCGCTCAACAAGCGAGAGTTGATTTGAACTTGCCTCTTGAAAATGGAGAACAAGATGAAAGCCTTCAAGAGAGTTCATTTATTATTAATATTTTGGATAACGGCGATGTGATAATTGATAGTACTGAAGGCGCAATCTCAATGGTTGTGCTTGAAAATCGTATCAGGGAAGAAGTCGAACAAGGCAATTTAACGTGGGAGAATATACTCATTAGGGCAGATGAAAATGGTGCTGCGGGAACGATGAATAAAGTTTTTCACTTACTTAATAAGTATAATTTTTCGGCTGCAAAAATTGCGACGGAGTCCAATTAATGCAATTTGCAAAAAGTAATCGTAGAGGCATCAACAGAGCAACTCTAAGTTTGTCATCTATGATTGATGTTACATTTTTGTTATTAATCTATTTTATTGTTACGACTGTTTTATCCAAGCCAGAAGACCAGTTGAATCCCGCTTTATTAATTGATCAAGGATCAGTTGTTGAAGACTCTTTAATGGACCCTCAAATTATTTATGTGCAAACCAAAAATTTACAACCCGTATACAAATTAGGAAGTCAGCAGTTTAGCGATAGATCTGCATTGGCAGAAGTTTTGAAAGTGCTGCCAAAAGAGCCGGGGATCATTATTAAAGCTGACGATTCAGTCACTGTAGGGTTTGCAGTTGCGGCTATTCAGGAATCTAGAGACGCTGGTTTTACAAAGGTGACTTATGTTCCTGCGTCTAACTAGTCTTATTCTCTGCTTGTTGCTTTCGACACCGTCTTATTCGATGGATGAGTTTTCTGCTTGGCTACAAAAGATGGGCTGTGATGAACTTCTTGCATCCTACTTAGAAGAACGTTTAGAAGATGTAAACCCAATAGTCCGTCTGCAGTCTGCCAAAGATCTCGCAAATGTCTATGCAGTACTGCTTTCAAGAGCTACTGCGAATGAAGACATTAAATTGTTAGAACGTGCAAATGCATTACTCGATAAAATGCCTGAGGCAGGTACAACTGATTTACGCCTGCAATTACTCCGCGCTGCTTATTTATCTGCCGAACAAATGATTGAACGCTACCGATTGCGATACACAGATAAAAGTAACGCAGATGCTGCAGCAATTCAACTTACTGAAATAGCATCAAAACTAGCAGTTATTAAAAAGGCCTTGTTGAATAAAAAGAATCGGCAAGAAAAAAAGAGCGAAGAGCTTTCTCAAAAAATTGGCCTCGCTAATTCTTTAATTGCTTGGTCACATTATTACATTGCTATGCAAATGAATTCAACTGAACACGCCACAAAAGCAGTCGACTTGTTTGCAAAAATGTTACACGGCGATAGGCCAACATTACAATCGGTCTCAATTGATTTAAAACAACACGAACAAGGCGCAAGAGCAATATTGGGCATTGCATTATGTAAAGATATTTTGAATGATCCAAACGGCCCCGAAGTGTGGCTTGAAGTAATTGAAACTTCTGATGCACACGCTGGAGTTCGTATGTCTGTTCCAATGTGGCGATTTTTCGGAGACATCGAACAAGGGCGATGGATTAATGCAATTAAAAGTATGCCACTTGTTGTCAATGTCGATAAATCTTTAATCTTACGGTTGGCCGCTGTGCATGCACTAGAACATTACTCAGAAAAGGGAGCTTCTGAACTTTCAGCTCTAGCAATAGCAACTTTAATTGACTGTGGGCAACTCGCAATGGTTAGCGAAATTGTCGAGTTGTATGGGCTTTCTACTTTAGATCGGTCTGGGTTTATTGCCAATTTCATTTCAGCAGATATCGCATACCGAGATGCCCGCGCGAAGATGAACAGCGATGAACCAACTGAAGAACCTGCAATAGTAGAAATGTTCGATATTGTTCTTTCGCATTTAAAAAGAGCGTTACTCGCAACTAATGCAACAGCATATTCCGCCTTGCTCGACGATTGTTATTTTACTTTAGCATTTTCATATTATTACACTGCTCGTTTTGTAAAGGCTATAGATTCGTTCGTCAATGCAACTGAAGGTAAAAATGCTGAAACTTCAGTTTGGATGACTCTTGTTTGCCTTGAACGTCTTCAACAAAAAAATGCTCATCAACTACAAATGCAAGTCGAGTTAACTAGTTTGTATTTATCGACATGGCCCAAATCGCAAAGAGCGACCCAACTCTTGTTGCACCAAACTAGTTCCAATACCGATGATGTTTCGATTGATAAGTTACTTGCAGTTTCCTCATCTGATCCTAATTATCAGCAAACTCAACGCAAAGCTTCTCGATTGCTTTACAATATGTGGGCTGAGGCAAGTCAAGAAGAGCAAGAATTAATTGGGAACCGGTATGTTAGTATTGCGAGTTTGCTAATGTTTTCTGATTCAAAGCTGCGAACTGACAAGACCGCGATACAACGAAGTGCTGTCCGAGCGATGCGAGTTCTAGAAGTAGCGCTACACAATAAAATCAGACGGAATGTAGCAGCTGAACAGGCCTTTGTTGTCATTGATACGCTTGATAATGAACAATTATATGACTTTTCAGAATTCAATGATGAATTAAAGTTCAGAGCTGTTTTGCTTTCCATATACAACAATAACTTTTCAGATGCGTATCTATCAACTAAGGAGCTGATTTTGAATTCTCCCAAGAGCAGTTGGGCGAGTGCTTCTTCGAAAGTGCTTTGGCAACTATGGGATGACGGCAATTTTTCGCCAACTGAATTAGAACGATTTACTATTGGAACCTATCTGCTGTCTTCTTGCACGGATGTTCAGTATGCGAACAGACAGTTTATGCCTATTGCTCTTTCTGTTGCAAAATCTGGATTTACTTCTTTTATAGAATTGAACATAGAAGCAAATGCTTTAGAGGCACTTCGTGCAATTCGAATACTGATTGCTTCGTATCCAAACATTGAAGAAATTGTACAACTTGCAGCTGAAATAGAATCTGCAGTTGGAATCCCTGAGACTGCCGCTAAGCATTGGAAAAAACTACTTGCCTCTTGTCAAAAAGAGACTGCTCCATGGCTAAATGCAAAATACAACATCGCACTTTCACTTTCAAAAAGAGATAAAGCATTAGCTCGAAAGTTTCTAGATCAACATAGAGCCCTATACCCCGAATATGGAATTGAGCCATACGGGACTTTATTACGTTCACTGCACAAAAAATTGGGGGGTTCGATATGAATAATACCCATGAACTAGCCTGTGAATTCTTCGGATTACCAGTTGGTAGCGATGAGTTTCGGTTGTTAGGATTGGTCAATTCGGAAAATATTGATGCAAACGCAATTAAGAGAGCAATGCGACGACGGTATGCACAACTGCTTGTTAGCCCAAGAGCTTTAACTGAGGATGCTGCATTAGTCAAAAACTATTTAGGAACAATTACCGTCGAGTTATTGCATACTGTTCCTAATCACGTGCCATTAGTTGAAGGCACTCGCCAAAGATTAACACCTCTAGACCATACAATCATTGCTGCCCTTATTGCTGGAGGTGGCTGGAACAATAAGACTCGTTCTAGACTTGTTTCAATAGCAGGTTCATATTCACTGACCGTTGGTGGACTAATGCGTATTTTAGAAGCGCTTGCCGAGGCCGCACGAAATGGGAAGGGGCCTCTTTCCATTGAACGTAGAAGTGAACTAGCCATTAATCGATCATGGTTAACTGTTCCAGCAAAGAAATCTGCTTTTAGCATTGCTGAAGAGTATATTTTTGAAGTATCTAAAAATTTCACCCCAAATTTTAAAACGCAAAATAAATTATTAACAATTAAGTTAGCGATATTTTTTTGTTTGCTAACGTTACTTGCTTTTATCCTTTCACTTTCAGTATTATTTGCCGAAGATGTAAATAAAGAAATTCATGTTCCGTTTGTTCCCGATGAAACGCCCATTTTGGCGGAAAATGAGCCTGTTCTTAACCCGGTATTATTTGATGTATACCCAACGTTTTCAGTTCGTTCTATTAGTGACGATTTACTTCAGAAATCCGACGAGATTTTGACGTTGCCGGAACATTTCTCAGAACTATATTTGTATGTAACAGCCATTAGTAACTCAAGTGACAATGAACAGAGAACCTTCTTGCTAAAGTGGGAAGCGGCAATCGATTTGCTCGCAAAAGGCTGGATTTTTTCGGATAAAAATTTAGTGCGATCTTTAGAATTACAAATCGTTCTTATAATTGAAGCTGTTGAAAAAGACTCGCTACTCTTTTCAAAGATGCTTTTGCCATTCTCAATGATTCCCATCAGAACCCAAAATCCATTAAGCATTACTGAAAATATCTGGTCAACAGGCATGCTGACGCGATTAGCCTGCGATAAACAGCTGAAAATTGCGAGTAAAGAACAAATCAAGCAATTCTTAATTGAAACCAGTGATTCCTGCGACCAAGCCGTAGTAAAACAAAAAGCACTTACGTTCTATGCCTTAGAACTTGCATCACGAACAGAATTTAACTCTGCGTACTTAACGCTTTGGGAAAACTGGATTCAAACTGTTAAGAGTGCACTCTTGTACGAAAATGCCTCTGCTACTTTTTTAAGCGCATTATCGTGTCTGTTAAATGAAGGCATAGACGTATCAAGAGAAAGCAATTCAAGACTTGTAATTGGCAGGATTGTAAAGGAAATAGAGTGGGCAAAAAGCGAAGATACGCGTGATCGTGTTATTGAAATGTACACTGCAAAAGCATACTCTCCAGAAGAACTCCAACTTTTAGGTCTTCTACTACAACGCAGTAAAAAAGCATCTTGGTTTTCTTCTAAGTGCATCATTGAGCCAAGTGACTCAATGAAAACACGTTCTGAAAAAGCGACTTTGCTCTTTTCGAACTGGCCATCAGAAAGCAGTACTGCAACAATGGTTTGGAATTTATCTATTCCAGATGGCTTTACTGAAAAATTGTATGCCAGTTGGTCAAAAGCATATGAAAGTGTGTTGGACTTGCCAATCGACAATCCACTTGTGTGTGCGCGTGTTCGCAAAGTGAATGAGGCTGCATTTTATATTTGGAAGGGGAGACCTGATTTAGCATTGCAAAAAGTAGATCCAACCCTTTTCTTTAATGAAATACCTCAAGCAACGCTAACTCGATTGCAACGAAATCTAAATGATGGCGAATGGAGCAAATCATTCCGTAATGCCGGTTCAAATAGCGATAGGCGTATTGAAATTATCGAATCTCTCGCTGGCACGAAGTATGCATCGCTAGGCGAAAATGATGCCCGCACGCTTGCATCAGCTGCGCTATCGAATGTCTACTCGAGAGTCCGAATTGCTGCTACACATTCAATTGTTACAAATTTCTTGCACTGCCCAAATGTAGCCATTGCCATCGTGGACAATTTTTCTGATGCTAAATCAAATAAGCAAATTGTGAAGCTCGTTGCAACTTTAACCGAAGCGATTCTACCCGAACAAGACGCACCAGATTGGCTTTTGCAAGCAAGACGAGCGCTTGTTCAGCATGCACTAACTGTTGAAAACTCTAACGCTGAATTATTAGATTTAGCTGCAGTGCAACTCGCTCATTCATATCTTGCTGAATATCTATTGCTGCAACCAACTGCATTGCCACCTTCTGGAGAGATACCACCATTAGAGTCCAT
>JABIWU010000064.1 GCA_018701395.1 Phycisphaerae bacterium
ACAGGCGCAACGGTTGACCACGATTGTGAACTCGCAGATGGAGTACACATTTCACCGGGTGCGAACCTTGGCGGAAACGTAACAGTTGGCGAGTGTTCATGGATTGGCATTGGTGCTTGTGTTAAAAACGGCGTGACAATTGGTAAGAATGTAATTGTTGGCGCAGGTGCAGCGGTCGTGCAAGATGTTCCAGACAACGTGACTGTCGTTGGAGTTCCAGCAAAGGAACTCACATGAATCAATCGGCGTTTCCAACGTGGCCAGTTTATGCTGAAGACGAACGCAAGGCGGTAGATCGGGTACTCCAATCTGGTAATTCAAATTACTGGACTGGGGAAGAGGGGAAACTTTTTGAGCAGGAATTTGCTGCTTGGTGTGGCGTAACGCATGCGCTCTGTGTTTGCAATGGAACGATCGCGCTAGAACTAGCGCTTCGAGGGTGTGGGATTGGAAGGGGCGACGAAGTTATCGTCACACCCCGCTCGTTTCTTGCTTCTGCGACAGCCATTGTCGCAGTAGGCGCAATTCCCGTGTTTGCAGATGTTGCGTTGCATTCCGGAAACATTACCGTTGAAACAATATCAAACGTTACGACAGAAAAAACCCGCGGGATTATTGCGGTACATATTGGTGGGTGGCCGGTAGAAATGCCAGCAATTATGGAGTTTGTAAAGGGTAAAAATATAAAGGTTATTGAAGACTGTGCCCAAGCCCATGGCGCTTCGATACACGGACAAAAAGTTGGAACTTTTGGCCACGCTTCCGCCTTTTCATTTTGCCAAGACAAAATTATTTCAACTGGAGGTGAAGGGGGCATGGTGGTCACGAACGATCAAGCGATACGCGACACGGTTTGGTCACTGCGTGATTTCGGCCGTGACCGCGAAGCCTTCTTGTCGAATGACCACCCCCCGGGATTTCGCTGGCTCCAGCACCAATTTGGCACAAACGCACGCATGACGGAAATGCAAGCAGCCATCGGTCGTTGCCAACTTCAAAAAGTGGACGGATGGGTTGCCCTTCGAAATCAGAACGCATCCGCAATCGAAGAACAACTGCAACAACTGGGTGGAGTGACTGCCCTTGTTGTCCCCAAGCACATGAATCACGCGTACTATCGGGTCGCACTTTTGGTTGACGACGAGCAGCAACGGAATAGAATGTTGGCTGCATTGAACGAGTGCGGCATCGCCGCCACCGTCGGCCCGTGCCCAGAAATCTACCGTGAACCGGCGTTTGCTGGCGCCGGTTTCGTTCCCCCGAGCAGGTTACCCGTTGCGGAAGAATTAGGTCGCCGGACACTCTCGCTTCCGACTTATCCCGGCATTGAGAGAGCAATAGACTGCATTTCACTGGTGAATTGCCAAGATCTTCCTTGATTCTATACCGCATTTTTGGGAGAATATACCGCATGGGTATTGGGTTACTACAGAAAATCAAGTTACTCAACAGACGTGCAAAGATGTCTATCGCCATGGCGCTAGACATGGTTGTCGCATCTTTTGCCCTCTGGCTTACGTATGCAGTACAGGAATTAACGTTACTTCCATCGGCTATAACGGAGCACTGGTGGCTCTTGCCGCTAGCAAGCGTGGCCACTGTCTCGGTTTTTTACGTTTTCCGCCAATACCACACTGTCATTCGATTTGCTGGTTCTCGATTCTTTCTCAATACCCTGATTGCGAGTTTTCTGACAGCTTGGATTGTTGGCGTTGCTTTTCTTTTTGAAATCTACGGCTCGGGCGGTGTGCCGGCAGCTATTTTTGTGACGTACCCGTTCTACCTTATGGGTGGAACCGCGGGAAGCCGTCTCTTGGCAAGGCGTGTTTTAGAAATTCAAGTTACACCAAAAGAAGAAAAAATCATTTCGGTTATTTATGGATCGGGCTCGGGTGGAACGCAATTGTTTTCCGCGATTCGATACGGAGGAATTTATAAGCCCGTTGCCTTCCTTGATGACGACAGGAGCAAACATGGTCAGAGCGTGCATGGCTTGCGTGTGTACGCGCCAAAGAAACTTCCAGCGCTGATGAAGTCAAGCGGCGTGAGCACCGTCTTGTTGGCGCTTCCATCAACGGACCCAATTCGCAGAGCTGAAATTGTCAAGGAACTAAAAGCATTCGGTGTAAAAAAAATTGAAACAATGCCGAGTTTTTCTGAACTTGTGACGAAGCAGGCAACGTTTGGTGATTTGCGAACACTTTCCATCGAAGACATTTTGACGCGTACCGAAGTACGTACAGACGAAGAACTTGCTGAAAAATGCGTGCTGGGTAAATCAGTTATGGTGACGGGTGCAGGTGGTTCGATTGGCAGTGAACTCTGCAGGCAAATTATTAAGCGGAAACCAAAAACAGTCGTGCTGTTTGACAACGCAGAGAGTTCCCTGTTTTATATTGAACGAGAAATCAACCAGCGCATTTCAAAAACAAACGACAAAACACAAGTTGTTGCTGTACTTGGTTCAGTCACTGACGAGAGTCGACTTCGTGAAATTTTAAATGAATATAAAGTTGAGTCGGTTTTCCATGCAGCAGCGTACAAACACGTATCTATGCTTGAAAAGAACCAACTCGAGGGCGCAAGAAATAACATTATCGGGACGCGGTGTGTGTTCGATGCCGCAGCGTGGGCCAAGTGCTCCTCGCTTGTAGTCGTAAGCACGGATAAGGCCGTGCAGCCCACGAGTTTTATGGGTGCTACAAAACGATTCGCAGAATTAGTCGTGCAGGCAAAAGCACAGTCCAACACAAAGATGAAAACGTGTTTAGTGCGTTTTGGAAACGTGCTCGGATCTTCGGGCTCTGTTGTTCCTATTTTTCAGGAGCAAATACAATCTGGTGGACCGGTTACGGTGACTAATCCAGAAGCAACACGATATTTTATGACGATTCCAGAAGCATCGCAACTCATTTTGCAAGCGGGCGCAATGGGTACCGAAGCCAATGTGTTTATGCTTCAAATGGGCGAACCGATACGAATTTTGGATTTAGCAAAGCGAATGATTGCGCTTGCTGGGTATACGGTAAAGAATGAAGAAAATCCAAAGGGTGATATTGAAATTACGTTCAAGGGACTTTTGCCGGGCGAAAAATTGCACGAGCAGTTAGTACACGGCGATAAACTTGACGCAACCCAGCACAAAATGATTCTTGTTTCCAAAGAGGAACTACCAGAACAATCCGCGGTCTTGCATGTCTCATCTAAAATAGAAGAGGCAATTGCAAACGGAGATGTAGAGAAAATTCTCGTTGCCATGAAGCAACTTATCCCAGATTTTATTCCATCTTGGGAATCGGTTTCAACACCAATTGTGGAGACCCCAGAATCGAACCAATCGAGTGCAAAGGAAGAGAAAATACAGTAAAATAGTGGGTCTTTGCGTAGTTTTTGGGTTTTTGGAGTTTTAAAAGGGATTGTAAAAAATGTCAAATGAACACAATGAAGTTACTCCAAAAATAGCCGTTTTTGGCTGTGGTGGATGGGGAAAAAACATTGTTCGAACGGTCAATAAACTAGGATATTTAGCCGCTGTTATTGACCCTTCAAAGCAAGGACGCGCAACTGCGAGCGAAATGGTTCCAGATGTTCCTATTTTTGAAAGTGCCGCTGAAGTACTTGCGAATCCAGAAATTGACGCAGTCATGATCGCAACACCCGCAGAAACCCATTTTGGTGTCGCAAAGGATGCAATTCTTGCGGGCAAAGATGTCTATGTTGAAAAACCGATGACAATTGACCTCGACGAAGCTAAATCACTTGTCGATTTGGCAGATGCAGAAGGCAGAATCCTGATGGTTGGCCACTTGTTGGAATACCACCCAGCAATCTGCAAAATTGAAGAGTTAATCCAAGCGGGCGAACTTGGCAACGTCCAGTACATCGTTTCAAACCGATTGAATCTCGGTAAATTGCGTACTGAAGAAAACGTCCTCTGGTCGTTTGCTCCGCACGATATTTCAGTGATTCTACGCTTGATGAATGCAGTACCTACGGAAGTCGTTGCAACAGGCGGCACATTCCTTACCCCCGGAATAGCTGATACAACATTAACGCAATTAGCATTTGAAAACGGCGCAAGAGCGCACGTTTTTGTTTCGTGGTTGCATCCATTTAAAGAACAAAAACTCGTCGTCGTTGGCGATAAAAAAATGGTTACGTTCTGCGATATGACAAAGGAATTGGTACTGCACGATCAACACGTTGATTGGCAAGAGGGTCAACCCGTGCCGGTGAAGGGCGATGGTGTGAACGTAGAATTCTCTGATGAGATGCCGCTTGATATCGAGTGCCAACACTTCGCGGACTGTGTTGCAAATCAAACACAAGCCCGCACCGATGGACGTAATGGTCTTCGCGTATTGACCATTTTGCATGATGCGCAACGGTCACTCGATGCAAACGGAGAGATTGTCACTTGTAAACTGGGCGACAAAAAGGAAGTCACGCATGTCGCAGGTTGATGCAAAAAAGTTTCCAAACGTACAAGTGCACGAGTCTGCGTATATAGATGAGCCATGCGAAATTGGCGAAGGAACATCTATTTGGCATTTTAGCCATGTGATGCAAAACTCCAAAATTGGCAAGGGCTGCAATCTTGGACAAAACGTAGTTGTCTCTCCTGATGTAACAATCGGCAACAATGTAAAAATACAAAACAACGTCTCGATTTATACTGGCGTTGTACTTGAAGACGATGTCTTCTGCGGACCCTCAATGGTTTTTACAAATGTTATTAATCCAAGGTGCGAAATTAATCGCCGCGGAGAGTATCAGCGGACTCTTGTTAAAAAGGGCGCAAGCATGGGCGCAAACTGCACAATCGTGTGCGGAAGCACCGTTGGAAGGTTTGCCTTTATTGCAGCTGGCGCAGTTGTTGCAAAAGATGTTCCAGACTATGCATTGATGATTGGTGTTCCCGCCCATCGCCATGCTTGGGCATGCCGCTGCGGGTACACGCTACCCGAGACAAACGAATGCGGGGAATGTGGTAACACATACAAAGAGGTTGAGG
>JABIWU010000065.1 GCA_018701395.1 Phycisphaerae bacterium
CCCTGCTTTACAATTCGGTGCATATCACAAATGCCGTCTGCTAAATTTGCCTCAGTGAGCGGGCACAAGCAAACATTGCCACCAGCACTCAACCATTGTTCCATGTCTGCCGCTGCAGTATGCGTGCAGTGCACAGCCGTCACCAAAGGCGAGACTTCAATTGCATCGTTAAGTAGTGCCATCGGTGTTACGCCATGGGCCTTCAAACAAGATTCGATTTCTTGGCGTTGTTCTTCTACATGGATATGCATAGGCATACCACGATGCATTGAACCACTTGCGATTTCTTTTATTGTTTCTATACCAACTGCACGAACTGAATGTGCAACTGTACCAACTTGCTGCATCGAACCATCAACAGAAGCGCGCAGTTTGTCCACTTGCGACCACCACGAAGCGAGGCTATTTGTTTCAAATCTATTCTGTCCTGCATTCAAAGGTACATCGAATCCGCCTTTGTTGTAAAAAGCATGAAGCATTACGATGCGAATACCCACTTCATTTGCAGCATCAAGTACTACTTGGTCCATTGCAAAATCAGCGTCTTGGTCGTGATGAAAATAATGAAACTCGCCAACAGTTGTAATCCCAGCTTCTCGCATTTCTAAAAAAGATTGCACGCACAACTTGCGAAATTGACTTACGGATATCTCGGCAACTAACTTGTACATCTCTTCTCGCCATCCCCAAAAACTATCGCTCCCACTAGGAAATAGCTCGCCACGTCCACGTAGTCCCCTTTGAAAAGCATGACTATGCGTATTCACAAAACCAGGCAAAAAGGCACCCTTATCCGAACCATCACCATTGCCAATTCCAGTGATAACACCCTGCTCGACCGTAATTGATTTTTTTGCAACGAACGACCCATCAAGCCAAACTAGTTCTGGGTTGTAGGTTGTCATACATCACCGCCACAAAAATGTTGCACAGCCGATTGAATAGTACTAGCACAAGTTTTCATCTCATCTATTGGAACAAATTCATCTGGCTTATGCGCTACAGCTATAGTACCAGCACCATACAGAATACATTCGTATCCAACGCGAGATAAATATCCGCCATCTGTTCCATATGAAACACCGACACTTCCTTCTTGCCCAATATGCGAGCAAACCCATTTGTTCACAGATGAACTTTCGGCGGTAAGCATGGTTGGATTATCACCAAGTTCTGCAAGATTCCATGTCAAATCACAAACAGCAGAAATTGTGTCTTTAATATCTGCAACAACTTCTTCTTTATTTTGGTCTGGCAATAACCGCAAACCAATTCCAATAGCACATGAATCTGGCACGACATTAATTGCAGATCCTGCAACAACTGTGGAAACTGTCAACACTGGAAATTTTGCGACTTCAGGAAAATGGTTGCTTGCTTCAGTGCGAACACTTTCATATTTTTTGGCTAATTCTGTAAGCGCACAAATAATCTTTGCGCCAGCCACTGCTGCATTTTTGCCAAGATGAGGCGAACCAGTATGCGCTGATACGCCCTCAACCGTAATCGACATACTTAGATGCCCTTTGTGTAATCGAACAACTTGTAAGGAAGTTGGCTCGCCAATAATCACTTGCTTAGGAATTGGAACGGGCAGACCTTCTTGCAAAACATGTTTTGCACCAAATGAGCCCAACTCTTCATCACAAAGAAACAAAACAGCAAGACAACCGGTAACCACTTCCGCTTTTTCAATTGCTTGCATTGCAATTGCAATAAACCCTTTCATGTCGCATGAACCACGTGCGTACCAGTTTTGATCTCGTTCTGTCAATTCCCATGGGCTACTTTGCCACCGTGAGGCATCCGCAGGCACAGTGTCTACATGTCCGCAGAGCGTTAATCCACATTCAGACGGCTCGCCTTTCGTAAGCAAAAGATTACATTTTCCTTCTTCGTGTGCCTGAAGTCGATGACTCTTGACATTGCTACCTTGGAAGTAGCGCTCGATATACGCGACAATTGGCTCATTGCTCAAGTTACTCGTCGAGTCAATGGTTATTAAATCAGCAAGAAGTTGTTTGAGTTCCATCTATGAGTAGAGTAAACGATACGATACAGTTTATGGCTAAAAAGAAACTTATTACACGTGAAGAAATTGATAATCTTGTCTCTGTCGGTAACCCCAACATTTCTCCTGATGGCTCGCAAATTTTATACACCAAAAAATGCGTTAAAGATGGTCGTAACCATACGACTATTTGGGTTGCACAGACCAAGGGAAGCAAACTTCCTCGTCAATTAACAAATAATGGCATGGATGGTTCGCCGCACTGGTCACCAGATGGCTCACAAGTTGCTTTTATTCGCGGCAGCGAAACCGGCAGTCAAATATTTATGATTGACATGACAGGCGGTGAAGCAATACAACTTACTAATTTTAAAGAAGGTTCGATTGCTTCGATATCTTGGTGCCCAAGCGGTTGCAAACTTGCAGTTTCTTATAGACAAACTGAAGAAGTGTACACACATGCGGCAACTGAAAAAAGAAAAGAGAACAAGGAAAGCGACCCACCCATCGTCACTGAAGAAGCGTGGTATCGGCTTGATGGAGACGGCTATTTTGGGCATGCACGTTTTCATCTATATCTTGTGGATTCAACTACCGGAGCGCATAAAACAATTTGGGCTAAAGACACACTCGGTTTCTTTTCATTTGCGTGGTCACCTAAAGGTGATGCCATTGCTATTACAACCAACACGAGCAAGAACGCACTTACCGATTCTCGCCTTACAAAAATTGTCCTCTACAATCTTAACAGTGGCAAAACTACAACACTGCCAAACTGTACAAAAGGTCCAAAAGATTCCATTCAATGGTCGCCAAATGGAAAATGGCTAGCGTGGGCTGGACGAGAAGGCGATGAGAGCACCTATTCAACTGAAAATTTAGAACTGTATGTTGCAAGTGCTACCAAAGGGAATGCAAAGTCAATAACAGCAGGCATCGATCGATGCCTTATGGCTGTAACACTTTCTGATACTGGTGAAGTTTCATTTGGCGCACAGTTGCTATGGTCTGGTGATTCAAAAAATATTTTTGCTAGAATCGGCTGGCACGGCGAAGAACAGATTTGTTCCATCCCAATCAAAGGCGGCAAATTAAAAACAATAACTTCAGGCAATGCCGTACATTCGATTAGCAATCTATCCAGTACTGGAAAAAGTTGTGCCATGATGATTGGTTGTGCGACTGCACCGCCTGAAATTTATGTAGGAAAAATTACTCCGACTAAAATCACAACTAAACAAATATCTTTTGAAAACAGTAACTGGTGCAAAGAACACGCAATTGCAACGCCGAAAGATTGTTGGATTGCGACTAATGACAAAACAAAAGTGCATTGTTGGGTAATTCGCCCGCCTAAAGAGGCTGCGAAAAAGAAATCTATGCCTGCAATTCTTCAAATACATGGCGGGCCGCATGCCCAATATGGCTGGGCTTTCTTCCACGAGTTCCAATGCCTAGCATCTGCAGGATACACCGTATATTATTCAAACCCTCGCGGCTCTAAGGGATATGGTCGCGATCACTGCGATGCCATTAGAAACGATTGGGGTGGCGCCGATTGGGTCGACATGCAAGCTGTAATACGCAAAATGCAAAATGACACAAAAGTAAATGCAAAGAACATGGGCGTTATGGGTGGAAGTTATGGCGGGTACATGACCAATTGGATTGTTGGCCATACGGATGAATTTAAAAGTGCTATAACTGACCGATGTGTTTCTAACTTAGTATCCATGGGCGGGAATAGCGATTTTGCTGACAAAGAAGACGGCTACTTTGGAGGCAATTTCTGGAGTCGACCCGAAGACCGCTGGAGACAATCGCCCATTAGGCATTTTGGAAATGTTAAAACCCCGATGCTCATTATCCATAGTGAAGGCGATCTGCGTTGCAACATCGAGCAAAGCGAACAAGTTTTTGCGGCATTGAAATTGCGAGGCATAGAAGCGCGCTTTGTGCGGTATCCAAAATCTACCAGCCACGGTTTTAGTCGAGGCGGTGCTCCAGACATGCGAAAACACCGTTTAAATGAAATTCTTACTTGGTGGAAACGGCAATTACATTAATTTGGTTTCAAATTTGCCATAAATCTGCGATAATGGTTTGGCTATGACAACTACACAAGAAATTAAACCAACTGTCACTGACGAGCAAGCAATGGCACATGTCAAAGGGCTGCTTGATTACATCGGCGAAGATGTAGACCGAGAAGGTCTACTCAAAACGCCGCATCGAGTTATTAATGCGATGCGGGATCACTTTGCAGGATACAACCAAGATCCTAAGAAGTTTCTTGAGCGAACCTTTTCTGAAGTGGAAGGATACAACGAACTTGTCGTCGTATCAGATATAGAAATTCACAGTCACTGCGAACACCACATGGTTCCATTTGTTGGCAAAGCCCATGTTGCATACATTCCAGATGGAAGAGTGCTTGGACTTTCCAAAATTGCCCGAGTTGTCGATGCATACGCAAAACGATTGCAGGTACAAGAAAAACTTACTGCCCAAATCGCAGACGCAATACAAGACGCATTACAACCCCAAGGCGTTGCAGTCATTCTTAAATGTAGACACTTTTGTATGTGCTACCGAGGCGTTAAAAAACCTGAAAGTTGGACGACAACAAGTAAACTCCACGGCCTCTTTATGAACAATCCAGCAACTCGTATGGAACTATTTACTCTTCTTGCCATGGGCGCGAAGAATGGCTGATTTTCGAAAGATAATCAACAAAGACAAAGCACTCATTGGCATGGTGCATTTGCATGCGCTCCCTGGTACTGCAAAAAGCAAAAAAACGCCACAACAAATCGTAGACATCGCGGTTGATGAAGCAACCAAGTTAGTCAAATATGGCTTCGATGCAGTGCTTATCGAAAACATGCACGACACCCCCTACTTGCTTCGCGAAGTAGGCCCAGAAATTGTTGCAACAATGACGGTGGCTAC
>JABIWU010000066.1 GCA_018701395.1 Phycisphaerae bacterium
AACTTAAATTACGGGCAAGCACCCCAAGCAGTAATGAGATCAATGATGTCCAACACCTCAACTTCACCATCACCATTAACATCAGCTGGGCAACTACTTACTGCGTTGCAAACAACCGTTGCGCAAAGTGTTGTATCACCACTCCAAAGTCCTCCGCCGTCTAAACATACTGATTCTTCCATCTCCCAACAAGCATCTCCTCCGCAACAAGCGCCAATTCCAATGACGCACTCTAAAATTTCTCCTATTATTACTGGTTGAATACCTGAGAAATCGCCTTCTACATCGCAAACTAGGTTTGCGCAAATTGTTGGATTATTTAGGGTAACTGTACTTCCCGCAACTTCTAATACTGCACCGCCACCTTTTCCATCACAATCTATGTCTGCTATGTTTGCGTCAAATGTACATTGCACAAAAGAGACTACGCTCGAACTCCGAACTTCTGCAGCACCGCCAGTAATTGACGCACCGTTGTTTGAAAATAATGAATTAGAAATTGTGGCGTTGCCTCCCCCATAACTGAACAGTGCACCACCCTGGTTAGCCATATTCCCGGAGAAGCTACAATCTTGAATAATTAAATTAGTCTCCTTGTTAAAAATGGATCCACCCGACAAAATTGCGGCGTTAAACTCTAACTGGGAATTACTTATTAAGAAATCGCCAGAACTATCTTTAAAGTACATTGCTCCGCCATTGGCTGCTGAATTATTTCTAAAAATACAATCTGTAAATGAACCTTCACAAAATTTAAAATATGCTCCCCCGCCGGAAGCACTTGAATTGTTACTTGAAACAATTACATTTTTGAGTATTACGTTACTAGATTCTGCAAATAAACCTGCACCACTGCCAGAGGTTTGGTTGTCTTTAATCAAACAATCAATCAGAGTCGCAGAAGCGTTTCTTAATAGAACTCCAGCACCCTCGAATGCAGATCCATCTTGAATTGTAAATCCAGACAGGATTGAATCCGTTGTCTCTCCCGATATAAATGAAACTACGGCTCCTGAAAATGAAGAGCCATCTAACACAGTATCTTCTGGTAGCCCCGTGCTTCCAGACACTGCGATTCTTTTACCCAAAAAGTCTATTGATTCGTGGTATGTACCCGGCTCAACGGAGACAATATCACCTGCAACTGCAGCGTCAATAGCCAACTGAATCGTTGGGTAATCCGTTGGTACTACGATCGTATCCGCAATAGATGAATTAACAATGCCTAGCAGGCACATAAAACCATATGCATGTAAATGCTTCATCACAATCTCCTTCTTTTACTAAACCATATATATAGACTACTGATGGGTCGCTAAATGCAACTTATCAATCCAATAATACTGAAAATTCCTAGGTAAATCAAAGCAATGACTAGATTAGATAGAAAAAAGGGTGCGATAACCAAAATTGGTAATCTAGGCAATCACCCTTTTGAGTTTGTTTTGTTACTATCATGTTGGTTATAAAAAGTAGGTTTCAGACGTTATTGATGACGATGAGAGCTATATATTCGCCAAGGATGGCTTTAAGCAGAAAGGACTCAGCAGAACCAAATGGATGCATTTTCAATACACGGAGGACAACGATTAACGGGGTCTATTTCAGTTGATGGTTCAAAAAATGCATCACTACCACTACTTGCTGCTTCTCTTCTAACAAACGAAACTGTCACCTACGACTGTGTTCCAGAACTTTCAGACATCGCAAATATGGGGCGGCTTCTTGAAGAACTAGGTTGCAACGTTTCTCGAACTGATGACAGAGTGACAGTTATCGCAGTTGACGAAACAAAATCACACGCTCGATATGACATCGTAAGGACAATGCGCGCTAGCGTTTGTGTTCTAGGTCCGCTACTGGCACGTCGAGGTGAAGTTCGTGTTTCAATGCCTGGAGGTTGTGCATTTGGTGACCGACCAATAGATCTTCATTTGCGTGGGCTCGAAGCACTCGGCGCTAAAATTGAACTTGATGGTGGTAACATCATCGCTCGAGCAGATCGATTGCATGGTGCTACTATTTTCCTAGGCGGCCCATTTGGTTCAACTGTCCTTGGTACCGCAAATGTCATGAGTGCTGCTACGCTTGCTAAAGGCAGAACCATCATTGAATCTGCAGCTTGCGAACCTGAAATCGCCGACTTGGCAAACTTACTCAATGCAATGGGCGCAAAAATTTCTGGTGCAGGTACACCACGCATCACCATCGATGGTGTTGAAGAACTTGGCGGCGCAACGCACACCGTAATGCCTGACCGAATAGTCGCAGGCACCTGGGCAATTGCAGCAGCAATGACAAACGGAGATGTTGAAATTGAACGATTTCCACTCGACCATTTGCTTGCTGTTACCGATGTACTATCGACAGTCGGCGTCTATGTAAACCAAACTGATACTTCGCAAGATTCGAAGTGTTGCACTGTGCAAGTTGTAAGTGAACGGCACTTGAAACCAGTCATGTTTACAACCCAGCCCTTCCCTGGATTTCCAACCGATTTACAAGCCCAAATGATGGCACTTCTTTGCTTATCACGAGGGAACAGCATAATCACAGAGAAAATTTATCCCGAGCGATTTATGCATGTCCCAGAACTAAGCAGGATGGGTGCGAAACTTGTAAGACAAGGTGCAACGGTCATCGTTCAAGGAGTTGACCATTTAGTTGGTGCACCAGTTATGGCGAGTGACTTGCGAGCATCGGCTAGCCTCGTGCTTGCAGGGCTTGCAGCTGAAGGTGAAACCATTGTTAGCCGTGTCTATCATCTTGACCGTGGCTACTCCAAGATGGAAAAAGTATTAACAGGTCTTGGCGCGAACATCAAAAGAATTCCAGACGATCAAATTATTGACGGCTTACCGATTGTCGAGACTGTGCCTGCCAAGAAACTCGTACAAACCAACCGCTGAAGCAACTGCAACGTTAATCGAAGGCACTTTCGGGGTCATTGGAATTTCAGCGATTACATCACAAATTTGAATTGTTGATTGTGACAAACCAGCTTTTTCTTCACCCATAATTAATCCGAATTTTTCAGATGGAGCAACATCCCACAATGGAATTGCTATGTCTCCTGTTTCACAACCGATGAGTTGAATCCCAAGTTCTTCTCTAAGGCGAAGCAAGTCATCAATCCAATTTGTTGCAATCGCCCAAGGTAATGCAAAGGCATGACCCATAGAAACGCGAATCGCTTTTCGATAAAGTGGGTCACAACAAGTATGGTCAAAGACTAGCCCATCCACTCCGAAAGCCGCTGCATTTCGAAAGAGTGCTCCAATGTTGTCAACATTCGTAATCCCCTGAGCTAATAATAGTGAAATTGTTTTTTTGCCTTCAAACTTTTGAATGAGCGAAGAAATACTTTTTCGAATCGTCTCTTCAGTTGGCCTATGCACTGCTGCTAATACACCTCGATGAATATGAAAGCCAGTTATATCTGACATTACAGTAACGTCTGCTACATACACTTGATAATGTTTTGGAATCAGATAAGCAAGTCGATCATACTTTTGAGGCGACAAGAACAACGAATGTACGTTCCAATCCGTAGAGAGCAATCTACGAACGACCATTTCAGATTCAACCATGCATAGGTGCTTGCGGCCTCGTAAATCTGCATCGCGAATATTTCGATAGACATCCACTTGAGGATCGTCAATAGACGTTACAACTGCTACGTTCGTTCTAGAATTGCACATTCTTACTTGTGGTTTGGAAAATCTAATTCCATACGATGCATGATTTCATCGCGAGCTTTTTCAAATGCAATTGCACTATTTTGAAGAGAAGTTGAAAGTGCTGCCGCATCTGCTGGTGCTTCATCAGACAACGAAGCACTCTGAAGCGCCTCTACAGAATCTCGCAAGTCTGACAAGGCCGTTAGCAATTGCCAAGAAGCTGCGTTGAGTTGTTCGTATGCAATTTCTCTGTCAGTAGGTCGATACAACAATCGCCAAGGGCTTGCTGAAATGTCATCTATAGCGGCTTTTGCTCGCTCTGAAATTCTGCTTACATTGCTAACAATTTTCGTAATTTTTGCTGCCCACTCTGGCGAATTTGATTTGTACGTCTTGCTCATCGACTCAAGAGAATCCATAGTATTTGAAAGTGATTTCATAGACATGTTTAGGTTAGGCAATACATTTGCTTGGACATCGGAGACCACTAATCGTATCTGCTCAATTGTTTCATTTATTTGACTCGGGATACCCTTACTGTCAGTCAAAATCGTTGTTATAGATGCCTCCCATTCGGGGAAAGCCAACCCAGTTGTTTTCATAATAGAATCCAGTGACGCCAAAGATGAGTTTGCTGAATCAATTGCTTCTTTAATAGCAAGTGCATCGTTACTTCCGAGCAACAAATTTAATGCCCCACCATCATTGACAAGCGCCTCGCTTAATTTTCTTAGCGAGTCCAGTGATTTTGTAATGTTAAATTCTGCATCAGTTCCTAATAATTGAGAAACCATAGTTTCTGTAGTTCCAACCAATTTTGTTTTTTGTGTCGCTTTGTTCCCATCTCCAACATCCGAAATCGCAAGCCAGCCTACGGTTCCTAATAACCCCGCCCGAGCATGGATTGAGGCGTTGTCATACAAAGCAAATTGATTATCAAACTTAAATAGGACATCAATCTCTGATACTGGATTCCCAGATTCCACTCTTGGTTTTACAGAAGACACCGATCCAACTAAAACTCCACCAAGTTTTACTTGTGAACCAGAAGAAAGGCTTCCAACGCCTTCGCTAATTTTGAAAACAGCATGGTATGTTGATGTGGTGCTGAATATTCGACCCCATGCGTTTGTCAATACACTAATAACCACCAACCCAATAATGATTGATGCTAAAACAAAAATTCCTGCTTTAACATTATTTTGTCTTTTATCTCGAACTTGTGACATAAAACCTTACTCCTTTGAGGATTGGATTGATGGACCTTGAGTCAAACGCGGAGCGTCGATTCCCAATAAATCTTCTGCGTAACTGGATTCTTCTTTTCTTTTTGTAAGCGGGCCTTCTGCATCCCCACATAAAAACTGCCTAATAAGCTGTTGACGTTCATCGAGTTCGTCTAATTGCTCAATTGGCCAGTCTCGTAATTTCTCGAATGCCTCTCGAGTATCCACCATCAACATTTTACCCTTATCAAGCATTGCTATTCGGTCAGCAATGACAAATGCAGAATCCATTTCATGGGTTACAACAACACTTGTCGCTCCAGCCTTTTTTGCAAGGTCTAAAATGAGTTTATCGATTGTGGCGCTTGTCACAGGGTCAAGACCTGCAGACGGCTCATCGTAAAATAATAGTTTTGGGTCAAGTGCTAACGCTCTCGCTAATCCAGCACGCTTTTTCATCCCGCCTGAGATTTGAGAAGGAAATTTTTCGGCTGCTTCGCGAAGACCTACTTGTTCTAATTTAATCTTAACGATGAATTCGATAATATCGGGGTCAAGGTCTGTATGCTCCCGAAGCGAAAGAGCAACATTGTCAGTAACGCTCATTGAATTAAAAAGAGCGCCTGACTGAAATAGGATTCCAAACTTTCTACGAACAGTATTCATTTCACTTTCGTTCAACGATGCTAAGTCTTGACCAAACACTTTGACTGTTCCGCTGTCGGGGATGAACGTGCCAATCATGTGCCTCAATAGTGTTGATTTACCCGAACCTGAACCACCCATGATTACAAGGACTTCCCCATCTAGCACATCAACGTCAACCCCATCAAGAACTGTTTGTTCGCCGAAACGGCAAACTAGATCGCGAACTGAAATGATTGGTTCATTTTCCAAGTTGGAGTTGTTCCTCAATAACCTCGCTTGAAGGATACACGAGATTGCCATGTTTTTCATCAACTATTCTGAGCCATTCAAACATGTTTTTAAACTGACTTTCATCTCCTACTGTCTCAAAAAGAACATATTTTGCCGTGAGGTGAACATTGTTTTGGTTTTCAAATTGAA
>JABIWU010000067.1 GCA_018701395.1 Phycisphaerae bacterium
AATAGGAATTTCAGATTTAAATGGTGACGGTAAGCCAGATATACTGACTGCTGATTGGCTGGGTGGTATATCAATTATGGTAAATTCAAGTACTGAAGGGAATATCTCTCTTGAAGAACAAATGCAAATAGGCATTGGGAACTATCCACTATCTATTGCTACTGCAGATTTAAATATGGATGCTACTCATGAAATTGTAGTAGCAAATTGGAATGTAGAAGGCATGCGCATTGTGCACAACTTCCTTCCAGTAAGCAATTGCAATACAAATGGCGACATTAATGCTGATGGTGTTGTCTCTGTTGCCGATTTGCTTTTGGTCATCGACCAATGGGGATTAACTAACTCACCCGCTGATGTGAACGACGACGACATCGTCGATGTATCTGACTTACTCATCGTGGTCGGTTCTTGGGGACCGTGCGAGTAACAGCAGGGGACCCATCCGCACGCACCGTCTGCTTTTTTCATTCAATTAACAGTATCTTATCCCTTTTGAATAAAATCTTCATTCAATATGGTTTTAATCCGTGAAACTAATTCGTCAGCATTTTCAATAGAAAAGACAAGTGGTGGTTTTATTTTTATGGTGTTGTTGTCTTTTCCATCTGTGCACATGAGAATGCCAAAATCTTTCATTCGGTCGGATAGATACGCGGCTTTTTTGGGCAAAGGTTTTTTGTCCTCATCTACCAATTCAAAACCAAGAAATAATCCTTGCCCCCGAATGTCTTGGAGTATTGGAAATTGACTTGATATTTGACACAGCGAATCTTTCAAATATGTTCCAACAGTGAAAGCGTTCTTCTGTAAGTGTTCATCTCGGACCACGCGAAGGACTTCTAGACCAATAGAACATGAAACTGGATTTCCGCCGAACGTATTAAAATATTCCATGCCATTAGCAAACCCTTCTGCAATATCTTGACTGCAAATTACTGCTGCTAGGGGATGACCATTTCCCAAGGGTTTGCCGATTGTAACTATGTCTGGAATTACATCGTGCAATTGGAATCCCCAATAGTGGGTTCCTACTCTTCCAATTCCAACTTGTACTTCGTCTGCTATACAAAGTCCACCTTCGTTTCGAACAGCAGCATACGCAGTTTTTAAATAGTTGTCAGGCAATTCAATTTGGCCTCCACAACTGATGATGCTTTCACATATAAATCCCGCTACATTTCTTCCCTTGGCTTTAATGTTGTTGAGTTGTTCTTCTATGTGGGAAGCATATTTCTGGCTCTCTTTCTCCCCACGATATATGCCCCTAAAACAATCTGGCAGAGGCACAATGTGTGTATGTTCTGGAGCTCCAGTCCCTCCCTTGCCATCGAATTTATACGAGCTGATATCAATGCAACCTTGGGTGTTGCCATGGTAACCAACTTCTACTGCAATCATATCTTTTTGTTTGGTTACTGCCCGGCACATTCGCATCGCCAACTCATTGGCTTCACTGCCAGAATTTACAAAGTGAACTACAGATAGTTCATCAGGAAGGGTGCTGAGCAGCTCCTTCGTAAAGTTGTTTAAGGCTTCGTGTAGATACCTAGTGTTTGTATTGAGCAAAGCCATTTGTTTTCGGCCAGCTTTTACAATTCTCGGATGCTCATGCCCAACATGCGCAACGTTGTTGACTGTGTCTAAATATCTTCTGCCTGTTGCGTCCATTAAATGAACTCCAACTCCTCTAACCATGTGTAATGGCTGATCATATGAAACGCTCAAACTTTTTCCTGCATGCTGCTTTCGATATTTCAAGAGTTCTTCTTGAGCCGTAGGCTTGCCTGCTGGGATTAGTTCCTTAAAAAGTATTGCTGGGTCAGGGCAGAGTTCTCTCCACACAGGAATTGAATTTGGCGTGGCTACTCCTGGGAAGTTAGAAACATCATCAAACATGCTCAACATCAACTGAAAGTGTAAGTGGGGTGCCCAGCCTCCATTTTCCTTTGATGTTCCAATGTGTCCAATCAAATCTCCTTGTTTTAGAACATCTCCTTTTTGCAGGCGAGTCAGGCTGTCCTTAGATAAGTGTCCAAAAAGACTGTAGAAGAATTTTCCTTTTGCTAATAGATGTTTTAGAATAATTGTTGGACCATAATCTTGGTCATAATTATTGTCATGCACACTGTGTACTTCGGCATCGCAAAACGTGTGTATCGGTGTTTGATCTGTTAACCAAAAATCGACTCCTAAATGAACGGTTCTGTATTCTGGACCGCAATTTCCTTCTATTTCATACGCGGAGGTGCAATAAAATGGTCGTGTTTCTGCATACCCTCCAGCAAACAAATATGTTGGGGCATTTTTACTACGTTGTGCCATTTTGAAATTGCTTACATCCAAGTCGTTATATTCAAATTCGTGCCCTAGCGAAGTGCTCCCAACACTCATGTCTATATTTTCCACCTTCTCAAAATTAATGCTTGGCAAGAGTTCTTTTAAACTGAATTGATTGTCTGAAGAGAACGATTTGAAACTTTTCAAATTCGGATGCGCATCAAAACCACAGGCCTTTCTGAAATGGCAAGCGGCTAATTCGGGATGGATAGCAATCCATTTCTCAAGTACTTTCCAAGCCGGTTTTTCGCTGATTTGATGGTATTCGTTTTCTGGCTCTGCAATTTTATTCATTGCAGATTTTGTAACTGTTATGGTTAGTTGCATGGCAACCAAA
>JABIWU010000068.1 GCA_018701395.1 Phycisphaerae bacterium
CTCCCTAAGCGATAAATCTTTGATCCGGAGACCACATCAAGTATTACTCCAAGTTTCCCTGGGCTATCCTTGACTTAGGGGTACATAGAAATATATTCCTCGCCCTTACGCCACTTTATGCACTTCCGAAGAAGCTTTAATCGTTCGACTTGCATGTTTTAGCCATGCCGCCAGCGTTCAATCTGAGCCAGGATCAAACTCTTCAATTTGTTGTTCATTGAACATCCTTCCGAAGAAGAATGAAAACTTCAAATGATCGTTTAACCGTGGCAGGACTTTTCGGTCTTCTGACATTGCTGCCATCGGACGAAAAAGCCCCAGGTCACGCCTACCGAAGTAGGCGGCAAGTAAGCGGCTAAACTCACTTGCTAATTTCTTACATCACACATTGTGATACTTGGCCAATTGCTTGACTAGTATCACATTGCTTAACACGAGGATGTTCGAGGATACCGATGCTGTGAAACACGGTACCCGAATTTTGATATCCAAACATAAGCCACATCGTGTGTTGTGGAAAATGTTGGACACATCCTCGCGGTATTCCCAACTGTTCACTTTTCAAAGAGCACATTTTATTGGCAACATCCAAAAGGATAATTGCCGCAAAAACCCTTACCTGCATAAATACAGGCAAGGAGGAATATTGTAACCCCACTAACTCGCCCGTCAACCAGTTCAGTAGCCCTAAATCACATTTTTTTGCCATTTTGAGACATTTTTGTAACAGCCAATACTGCCACTCGAACTGATGCTACTCGTGCACTCTTCAACTTGTTTGCTGCAACTTCCAACGTCCTTCCAGTAGTTAAAACATCATCTATCAGTATTGCATTTCTCCCTTTTATCATTGGCAAAGGTCTAAGCAGAATGGAGTTACGATGCAATAAAGTTCTTTCGGATGCGCTTTTAGAGGCTTGAGGCATACACTCTTTTCGCCACAAAGCGCGCCTAATTGGTATCCCTGATGTCAGTGAAGCGTGCTTTGCAATGACACCGGTGTGATTAATCCGTCTAAAACATCTTCGAATTGGGGGCATGGGTATTGGAACAAGTATTGAGTTAGGGGGGACGCAACCGCGAAGCTTCCTGCCGAGCATCGCGCCAAGGTGTTCAAGCATATCTTTCCAAGCGGTGTATTTACCACCCAGAATACAATCAGAAAGTGGTTCTTCATACGCACCAAGTCTTATGACACGCGACCAATGCAACCGTGCACGCATACATGCGCAAACAACATCCGATTGCATTTCAGCACCACACCAATAACAACCGTTCGTTGGCTTGAATTCTCCAAGGGCTACGACAGGTCTTGGAAAAGTAATGCCCGCCCACTCATCAATAATAGTATCTAGCAAAGGCATCCACGATTTTCCTGCAAGTTTCATTTATACCTTCTACCATCTACATATTGGCAGTTCAAAAAACACTGCTGTATTTCTTTATGTCGCAAAATATAGATTGTTGGAAAAAAGTCATTTGTAATACCGCTTTGCTTGAAGCAATTGCGCAGAGCAATCTTGAAGATGTTGCAACAATGACAATCCTTCGTAAACAATGGAGTGTTGACGAAATTTCAATCGCAGCAGAACTGATAATCGCACGGAAAAAAGCGGCTAGCAAATTAGTGTCTGCCGACACTATCGTAAGCGATTCTTCTGGAGTTCAGCAATCAACATCCACTGCCATAGCGCAACATAAAGCAATACGGTTTCAAAATAAAGAACAAATCTTTGACCTCTGCTGTGGAATTGGCTCTGATTTACTTGCGCTACCGAGCCATACAATCGGAATTGACAACGACGAACTACGTTGCTGGATGGCGCACGAAAATACTAGTAAAACAATACATTGCTCCGATGCCACGACATACGAAATGAATACCAATTGTGTCATACACATTGATCCATCCAGGCGCACGAGTTCAAGGAGAATTTTTGAACTCGAATCAATGCTGCCTTCATTTACTAATGTTTGCGCAATTACAAAAAATACTTCTGGCGGTTGCATAAAACTCTCGCCAGCAATTAATCCAGAAGATTTGGATCCACTTCCGCATCCTTTTGAAATTGAATATATCGAAGAAAAAAACCGATTAGTACAAGCTGCAATTTGGTACGGTTCGTTGACGGACAACCAACATGAAACTACCGCGACCTCAATGAAACTTGGCACTTCCTTTACTGGATTTGCAGAACAACCGAAGTTTTCAACAGAAATTAATCAATGGATTCTTGAACCAAACGTAGCACTTGAAAGAGCGGGGTTACATGGCACGCTTGGCAATCAATTTGGAGCGACTGAACTTTCACATGGAATTGGTTTGCTCAGCGCAAATTCAAACCCAAACAATCCGTGGTTCACTCCGTTTGAAATTTTAGAAGTCACATCTCTTCGAATTGAAAAAGTAGCAGCCATTCTAAGGCAAATAGAATGCACGCAAGTTGAAGTAAAAACGCGTGGCAAAACAGTTGACCCAAATCAATGGCAGAAAAAACTATCAAAGAAAGCTGAAGGCCCTTTGCTAACTATCTTTGCTTTACGCCTTGGCAAGAAAAGAGTTGCCATCATCACGCGTCGTTGTGAAGTACGGTAACGAGCCCAGCTAGCGCCATTTTGCGGGGCTTATCCAACAAATTTGACAATTCAATAGGAGATAAACCCATATCATTTGCACATGCAGAAAGTAAGCCCGCTGCAAGTTGCTCAATAATGCCCTCTACAGGCACATCAATTGAATAAATCGACTTGCCTAAATCGCTTAATAACTGCTCTCTTGCGCTCTTATTCATGCTTAATAGCCACTGTGAGATAATTGTCCGCTTCTGTTGCATTACGTGCAATACAATCACCGACACGTGGGCTTTCTTTTGACGGAAAAGAAAAAATAAAAAAACCATAGTAATTGAAAGGAATGCGAAAAACAGTGCTTGTCTATGTTGTACGGCATTTTTAGCCGTGAAACACCCCAATGACCGCTAACAGTTTAGACACCAGATTGAACATGGATAGTTCAATCTAAAACAAAGAGGTACGAGAGCCATGAACATTAATAAAGATACGAATGTGCACAGGAATTCAAACGAAGAACTTGTGAAAGAAGCAAGGATTAGCAAAAACCGTGCACGTGTTTCATTACTTTGTGAAATTCACAATCAACTTGAAGAAGCTACAAAGATGGATACAGCATACGGATACGACCCAGCATTAGATATGTCCTTCACTGGCGAGTTTGAGGCCATTAGCGCTTAACACTGGAAGGTGAATAGTTCACCACAGATGTCGACGCATATGTCGATTTAGGCGCGGCGCCTCCTCTCCAGAGATCAATAAAGTCTCTCTCCATACCCCTAGTGTCGCATCTCTCTCTAAAAAAGCGACACATTCCCCGTCAACATACTGGAAGTATGTTGGCGGTGTTTTTATGTCGCTTATTTTGTTGTTGCCATCTTTCGTAAAACAGTATGCAAAATACCACCGTTTCTATAGTAATCAACCTCGACGGGCGTATCAATTCTGCAGAGAGTTTGAAATGAAACTTCTGTACCTTCTTGCTTGGTTGCAGTGACTGAAATTTCATCTCGTGGCTGGACTGATTCACTAATTGTAATCGTGAAAGATTCCGTTCCATCAAGCCCGAGAGATTCAGCAGTTTCTCCATGCAGGTACTCAAGAGGAAGAACGCCCATGCCTACAAGATTACTGCGGTGAATTCGTTCATAACTTTCAGCAATAACTGCCTTCACGCCTAGGAGCATTGTGCCCTTCGCCGCCCAGTCACGCGATGAACCCATTCCGTAATCTTTGCCCGCAAGTACAACCAAACTAATTCCATCTTTTTTATAATTACAACTCGCTTCAAAAATTGATTTCACGTTTCCATCTGTAAAATCGGTTGTAAACCCACCCTCAGTATCAGGGGCAAGTTGGTTCTTCACGCGGACATTTCCAAATGTGCCTCGTGTCATCACCAAGTCATTCCCACGCCGCGAACCAAAACTATTAAACATCGAAACTGGTACACCTTTGGCTTCCAGGTATTGACCCGCTGGCGAATCGACGCTGATAGTACCCGCAGGTGAAATGTGATCTGTCGTCACTGAGTCACCGAGTTTACATAACACTCTTGCGTTCTCAATAGCATGTATACCGGGTGCTTCAATTGGAATGTTTTGAAAGAACGGTGGTTCGTGAATATAAGTCGAATCATCTGACCATTCAAATAGTTCCCCAGAGCCAGATTCAATCGCCCGCCATGCATCACTTCCAAGAAATACATTCGCATATTGTTCTATGAACTCTTCTCTTCCAAGGCAAATATCAATTGTAGATTGCACTTCTTCATTCGTTGGCCAAATATCTTTCAGATAAATATCTGTGCCATCAACTGAACCGATTGGGTCGTTTACTAAGTCAATATTGACAGTCCCAGCAAGTGCATATGCAACGACTAATGGCGGTGATGCTAGATAATTCGCCTTGAGGTCTGGTCCGATTCGACCTTCAAAATTTCTGTTGCCACTCAATACTGAACATGCGATGAGGTCATGTGTATTAATTGCTTCACTAATAGGTTCTGGAAGTGGTCCAGAGTTTCCAATACACGTGGTACAACCATACCCAACAACATAAAACCCAAGTGCTTCAAGATCGCCAAGCAAATCAGCTTCTTTGAGGTACTCAGTCACCACTGTGCTTCCAGGTGCAAGTGAGGTTTTCACCCATGGTTTTTGTTTTAAACCCAAAGCATGTGCTTTCTTTGCAACAAGTCCGGCTGCAATCATGACGCTGGGGTTGGATGTGTTTGTACAACTTGTAATTGCGGCAATTGCAACATCGCCATCTGTAAAATCGAATTCGGCATCGTTATACGAAACATGCGCAGAATTTGGAGTTGCATGTGAAAAAGTTTCTGAGCAATCTTCTTCCCATTTGGATTTCATTTCCGAAAGTAAAATGCGATCTTGCGGGCGCTTTGGTCCTGCAAGCGCAGGTTGTACAGTTGACATATCAAGTTCAACTTCGCTTGAATAAACAATTGGTCGCGTATCATCTCGCCACAATCCTTGCAGTTTGCAATATTGCTCAACTGTTTCAATGAGCGATTCATCGCGGCCGGTTAAATGCATATACGCTGTCGTTTGAGAATCAACAGGAAAGAAGCCCATCGTTGCGCCATATTCGGGTGCCATGTTTGCGATAGTCGCCCGTGTTGCGAGTGTCATTGTTTCCAACGCAGGACCATAGAACTCGACGAACTTCCCAACGACACCGTGTTGCCTGAGCATTTCAGTCACTCTCAACACTAAGTCTGTTGCTGTTACTCCTTCTTGTAACTCACCCGTTAACTTCATCCC
The DNA here is from genome assembly GCA_018701395.1 of Phycisphaerae bacterium. Taxonomy (GTDB): domain Bacteria; phylum Planctomycetota; class Phycisphaerae; order Phycisphaerales; family SM1A02. Next base: position 5,358 of record JABIWU010000068.1, read on the forward strand.
AACAACTTCTGGAATCAACATGTAAATTGGCTGACCAAGCATAACTGCTTCTGCTTCAATACCACCGACTCCCCATCCGAGCACACCCAAGCCATTAATCATTGTTGTGTGTGAATCAGTTCCTACCAAACTGTCTGGGTACAGCGTTTCGCCATCATCCCATGTCACTTTTGCTAGGTACTCAAGGTTTACTTGGTGCACAATTCCAGTTGCAGGCGGGACCACGCGAAAGTTATCAAAGGACCCTTGCCCCCATTTGAGGAATTCATAACGTTCATTGTTGCGTTCAAATTCTTTTTCGCCGTTGATTGTAAGAGCATCACAACTATTAAATGCATCAACCTGTACGGAGTGGTCGATTACAAGATCGCATGGCACTAGTGGGTTTACTTTTGAAGCAGATGCTTCATCGCCGGTCATTCGTACTACTGCACTTCGCATCGCAGCAAGGTCGACAACTGCAGGAACTCCGGTAAAGTCCTGCAACACAACACGGCCGGGCGTAAATGGAATTTCAACTTCGCCTACGTTGGTAGCATCGTACGTGGCAAGTGCTTGCACATCTTTATCTGTCACTATTCCATCGCCACAGTGCCGCAAGCATGATTCAAGTAAAACTCGAATAGAGTATGGCAAGGTTTCAAGGTTACCAAGTGAACCAAGTCGATAAACGACTCTTTCACCAAGTGGTGTTGAGATTGTTTCACATCCGTTATTGTGCTCTGTATTCATAGAACCGTATTTTAGCAGATTTTGAATTTAACTGAAATCTTCTCGGTTTTCATTTAATCGCACAGCAGCTTTCGGGCCTCGCACTGTATGTCCTGCATCAACAGATCGAACAAGGAAAACCCCACCTGCAATAACGCATGCATCGCCAATTGTTGTGTCGCCACCTAAGATAGTTGCACCTGCGTACACCGTAACTTTATTTCCCAATGTTGGATGTCGTTTCAAGTTGCGTTTTAACTCTCCACTCTCATCGCGTTCAAAACTTCTTGCGCCAAGCGTCACGCCTTGGTAAACCTTGCAGTGGTTACCAATTACAGTTGTCTCGCCAATGACTACTCCCGTGCCATGGTCAATAAAAAATGATTCGCCAATTGTTGCACCAGGGTGAATATCAATCCCAGTCAATTCATGTGCATGCTCAGAAATGATTCTTGGAATTAATGGCACAGACCGTTTGTATAAAGCATGAGCAACACGGTGCATCCATAACGCGCGAATTCCTGGATAACAAAAAATTGTTTCATCTGTATGTTGTGCTGCAGGATCACCATCGAATGCTGCTTGCACATCTAAAGATAACGATTCCCGAAGTGCTGGAACACTTTCTAAAAATGAATCCACAATTTCTCGCGCTTGTTCGTCGCAGTCTGGGCAGTGCTCATCAAACGTAATCGGATCGTTCGATTCAGCGTAACGAAGCGCTCCAGCAATTTGATGAAATAACGGACCTGCAATTCCAGCGAGCAAATTCCTGGTATGTTTATTTAGTTCTGAAGAATCAATTGCACGAGGCCCATTAAAACCTGGAAATAATAACCAACTTAACCGTTCAAGAACGCCAATCACTTCTCTCCTGCTTGGCAAATAACTTGTTGCGAAGTGACGAATGCGTTGGTCAGATTCAATTGAATCAGCAACTTGGGACGCTAAAACATCGAGTCGCTCCCCTGAGAGAGGCGACTCGATGCTTGGTTGGTCATGCGGTATTTCTGGTGTCATCACACCTATGGTAACTTAAGATAAGGTTACGGGCAGGTGCTTCCCCATGCTGAAATGATTTGAAGTAGATCACTAACGTCAACAACGCAGTCGCCATTAACATCCTCTGGAATTCCGTCACCACCTCCATCTCCGCCATTCATGTTCATGGTCATGAATGCAAAATCTGAAAAGTCGAGGTAGTGCGTGCCCGCGGGGATTGTCACCGAACCCTCTTCACCTGAAGGTGGCAAAGTTAATAGACTAGTTACATTACCTCCAACGCTCATAGTTATTGCACCTTCGCCATCAAAGGCCATTTGCCCGGTTGTTGTGGTTGATGTTCTAAACATAAACATATCACCTGAACTGGTGATAGATCCATTCCCATTTAAAGACAAACCTGATAAATATGCGTTTCCTTCATCAGGAAAACTGTAGAAAGATATTTCAAAGTCAAAAATACCATCGCCTATGAATGCATATTTCTGTCCCGAAAGTAGTGTCTGTGTGCCACTGCCATTTAGAGCAGTGTATGTTTCTGAAGATGGTTGGTAAAATTGGATATCGCCAGAAGCAACCCAATCAACATCAACATCTAAATCTTCAGCTTCAACGCCAATCATGAACGAAGAGGCCGAATAGTTATCGCCAGTAATCGAAATAGTTTCTATGTCTCCCACTCTTGTAAATACCATTGGCACAGGATTCACAATATCAACTATGCCGATATTCAGGATCCCTTGAGGCAACTCCACATTAATCATGCCTGTCATTCCGTTGCCACAGTGAAGTTCGCAGAAATATGGAATCTCAGATGGGGCGTCTTCGGGGACTGTCCATTCAACAAAGCCACCTGGCATATCAGGTATGTCTAAATATAAGTACCCATCGTGGCTACACTTTGATCCGGAAGTAACATCATGAGGATACCCAGTGACATATTCCCAGCGAATAACATCGCCTGGCTGAACAGCAACAACCTCGGGCACAAATGACATCGAGTAAGCTTCAACAAGATGCGTCTCTGCTACCGCAGGCGCTACGAATAAAAGGGGCAATAAAATAGTTAATTTTTTCATCTGTTACTTTCTCCTATATATAACGTTTCTAATATTAGCCCAAAACAAGTTATATTCAAAGAAAAAAGTCGCGATTATTTCTTTTTCCCACAGCAGGAAGCGAGGTTATAGAGCAATGCAAGCCCACCCCCTGCAATCATGCCATCTGTAGCCGCATAAAAGCACCCAATCAGCAAATCACCTGCTGTTCCACTTGCTTTATAACCAGGATATACAGATGCCATCAATTCAAGGAAAATACTTCCATAGCCTTCCACAAGCATGTTGATGATGCCTGCGACTCCAAGCGCAATTGCAAAACCTACTCCGCCTGCAATTGCTGCTGCTGCGATATTAAATTTCATAGTAATCATCTCCTTTATAGAAACGGACAGGGAGGGATTCGAACCCTCGATACGCCGAAGCGTATACTAGTTTTCGAGACTAGCGCATTCAACCGCTCTGCCACCTATCCTTGAATGACAGTATATAAAACAAATGCATTAATTGCTCCTAAGCCACAGAATCAACTTTTCTTTCAAACCCGATTCAGGGTAGTAATGCTCTATATTTTTTTGCTTTTTCTGGTTTGCCCCAACCATCATAGATTTTTGCAAGAGTATCGTATGCCCAATAATTATCCGGGTGTTCCGAAGGCAAAGTTCGTGCATATATTTCTATAAGTTCAAGTAGAGTAATTTCTGCTTCGGCATATTTTTTTTGTTTCAAAAGCAACTCGCCAAAGCCGCCAATTAAAAAGACGGTGCTCCGGTTTTCATCGCCATACACTTTTCGGCTTGTTTCTAATGACTTGGCGTAGATCGCTTCTGCTTCCTCTAATTTTCCTTGAGCTGCGAATAAATCACCAAGTGCGCCAGTCATCCAAAGTGTTTTTGGATGCGAATCGCCAGAAACTCGTGTGCTTATTTCGAGCGCTTCTTGATAGTAGGGCTCAGCTTCTGCAAACTGGCCTTGTGCTTTCAAAAGAGCGCCGATACTGTTGAGCACTTGTACAACGTTAGGGTCGTCGTCCCCAAGTATTCGGCGGTATGTTTCAAGTACTTCTATAAAACGGGGTTTTGCTTCTTCGTATTTTTTTTGAGTGAGCAGGGCATTCCCTAAATTCAACATGGTATTCAACGTAGCTGGATGATCTTTTCCATGAATTTTTTGTTGTACTGTTAGCGCTTCTCTAAAACAATCTTCCGCTTCTTTGCGTTTCCCCTGTCCAAAATACACGACGCCTAACTGTGCAAGTGATGACATAGTATCTATGTGGTTATTGCCGAGTGCTTTGCGCCGGGAGGTCAACAAAATATTGACGTGCTTTTCAGATTCGATGTACTTGCCTTGTTTGTTAAGCAAATCAGCCATAACAGAATGTGCATTAAAACCAACATGGTGGTTTTCTCCGAGCGCGTTTTTGGAAAGAAGAATAACATCCGTTAGATATTCTTTTGCTTTTGGGAAATCTCCAAGCAAGAGATGAACACGTCCAAGTTGGACCATGGTTGATAGAGATCCCAAACTAACACCAACCGTCTTTTCATTCACACGAACACGATCTGAATGCTTGTCGAACAAGAAAAGAGCTTCTTTAAAATGTTCTTTCGCTTCTGCATATTTATGAATTTGGAGATATGAAATGCCGATGATTCTTCGCGTTTCTGCTTCAACCAGCGGCTGATTTATAAACTTGTTACCAACAGAAGCGGATGCTTCATCAAGAACATGCGTCATCGCTTCTTTGTCCATTTCATCATCCCAGTCATGGGTAAGCATGGTCGCAACAAATTCTTTTACTGATTTACTTCGAGTAATTTCTTTTGTAAGTAGAGCTTTTTCTGTTGCAAGTAGATCCTGTTGCCTTTCTAATTTGACGGCATATGTTGAAACAACAATTACCCCAGCAACAAGGACGACGAAAATGGAAACAATCGCAGTCGTAGCAGCGATATGTTTCTTCGCGAATCTACGAATGTAATCGAAAGCTCCTGGAGGAGTTGCAGCAATTGGCTCATCGTTGAGGTAATGGCTAACATCTTGTTGCAAAGCGGTGGCAGATTGGTATCGACGATCTCGGTTCTTTTCAAGTGCTTTTTGAGCAATTATTTCAATGTCACCTCGTAAATGTCTGCTTGTTTTAGATAACCGCGTAGGCTCTTGTTCGCAAACAATTCGTAGAGCTTCATGAATAGCGACACGTTTGATGTCATAGGGCAAATTGCCCGTTAGCAATTCAAAAAGAATAACACCCAGTGCATATACATCGCTACGAATGTCAATATCACTTGGATCTGCTTCGCACTGCTCAGGGCTCATGTATTGTAACGTGCCAATTAATTGCCCAACATCCGTTTGCAATGTTGTTAAAGCGAGGTCACTATCTGTTGATCTTGCAACACCAAAGTCAATAATCTTCGGCTGTCCGTTTGAGTTTACTAATATATTGCCGGGTTTGAGATCACGATGAACAATTCCTTTTAAGTGACCATGTTGTATTGCATTACAGACTTTTTCGAATAAGAGCAATCTTTCTTTTGTATTAAGATTTTTTTCAATTGCATATTGTGTAATCGGTTTTGCATTGACAACATATTCCATAACGAAGTAGGGGATGCCACCTGATCCATCATCATGTGTTCCTGCCTCATAGACTTGCGCAACACCTTGATGTTTTAATCGAGCAAGGGTTTGTGATTCAAATTCAAAACGGTGTATTGCAGATGGGGAAGTAATGCCATGCTTCATTATTTTTAAAGCAACTCTCCTACGAGGGTTTTCTTGAATTGCTTCATAAACAGTGCCCATCCCGCCTGAGCCTATAACCCTTTTAATTGTGCAAGACCCAATGGTCTTCCCAATCATTGGGTCTTCAGAACTGTTAGAAATGGGTATTGAAGAAATGAACTCTTCCGTTGTAGCATCCGTGATAATTTTTTTGTCATCCTTTTCAGACATGAGAACATAATAGCAATAATTAAACGACCTTTAAGCTCATATAAAAAGACAGCCCACAATCCGTTAGGACGGGGCATGATAAAAAAAGAAAAGCCCCTTGCCTTTCGGCAAGGGGCTTCAAAAAGTTGGCAATAACCTACTTTCCCGCTGAGCAGTATCATCGGCTGTCAAGACTTAACTTCTGAGTTCGGGATGGGATCAGGTGTATCCCTTGACATATGTTCACCAACAA
>JABIWU010000069.1 GCA_018701395.1 Phycisphaerae bacterium
ATTTTTGGAACAATGCAATTGCTCATGGCGTTTACCATTTTTGCGCCACTGCGAATGATGCCCGCTTGCTCGCTATCTCGACCAACCATAAAGCCAGTTGTGTCATTGACGAAAATTATTGGAATACGCTTTTGGTTGCAGTCCATAATAAAACGAGCCGCTTTGTCGGCCGCTTCGGTGTAGATGACAGCAGGCATATTGGTTGAAGTCGAAGGGCCTGCTTTTCCGCCCGGCATTTTCTTTTCTGTAAGACAGCGTTGGTTTGCAACAATTCCGCATGGCCAACCACCAATTCTTGCGTATCCACAGACCATAGATTTTCCATAATCAGATTTGTATTCGTTGTAACTTTCGTCATCAACAATGCAAGAGAGCAATTCATTCATGTCGTACTGTTTATGCGCTTCAGCGTTGAATATTTTTTCTATATCAGTTGATTCTCTTGCGGCGCCAACACTCTCAAATGGCGGATTCGCAATTGGGTTAACGGACATATCGCTGAGCACAAGTCCGCGTAATCGCGTAATACACGCAGGGTCGTCAGGTTCATTGAAATCAATCGTTCCAGAAATTTCAGCATGCATCGAAGCGCCACCAAGATCTTCATTACCAACTTCTTGGCCTATTGCGGCTTTCACAAGTGCTGGGCCTGCCAGGTAGAGACCGCTGCCTTCAGTCATAAGAATCGTATCGCACAATACGGGCAAGTATCCGCCACCAGCTACACAGTTACCCATGATTGCTGCAATTTGCGAAATTCCTTTTGCTGAAAATACAGCATTGTTTCGGAAAATTCGCCCGAAGTCATCTGTGTCAGGAAACACATCTTCTTGCAAGGGCAGAAAGACTCCAGCGCTATCTACTAAGTAGAGCAACGGAAGGCGTGCACGTTCAGCGATAACTTGCGCGCGAATAATTTTCTTGCATGTCATTGGGAAAAATGCGCCAGCTTTTACTGTTGCGTCATTCGCAATCACCATGCACTGTTTGCCACCTACTTGGGCAATAGTTGTCACAACGCCTGCAGACGGTGCGCCGCCATATTCTTTGTACATTTCATAAGCGATGAATAAACCGCATTCAAATGTTGGTGTTCCAGTGTCTGCAAGTAGCTCGATACGCTCTCTTGCAGTTAGTCTGCCGTGGCGGTGCTGTCGCTCGATGCCGCGCTCACCTCCGCCTTGCATTATTTGCTCTGCAAGTTTGAGCATTCGTGCGTTTGCTTGATTCAATATGGAGTCGCTCATATGTATAGGATATCAGAAGCATAAAAAAACTCGGCGTTCACAGTGCGAACGCCGAGCAATAATCCTGCAGGGGCTACATACCTGCAAACCCGATGGGTCTACGGGCCTAGGTTTCCATGTAGTCCCCGTATCCAGTCACGTAATTCAATCACTGAGCACCTCCTTTATACTCTGACTTGCCCAACTGTAGCATCCCATTTGACGCCGCCGAGCGTTGAATCCCTCTTAACTTTTAAGAGGGCATACCGCCCAGAGCACATTGCTCTGCTCGTCGTGGCACTGATTCACTCGTTATTAACTTTTGGCTTTTTATAGAACTTTGGAAGGGAGGTGGTGAGATAAGAAGGCTATTCGAGGTCAGAATCTTCTTCAGCTTCAAGTTGTTGCATCTCATCCCAATCTTCAACAGTGATGAGAATTTCGCGTGCAACCGAGCCCTTGTGCTCACCAACGATACCAGCAACCGCCATTTGGTCGACTAGCCGTGAAGCACGGCCGTACCCAATGCCCATCCGTCGTTGCAGAAGTGAAACAGAACCACGACCGCTTTCAATCATAATGCGTACAGCGCTATCAAACAAATCATCGCGCTCTTGCTCATCGCCACCAGTATCAATGCCAGCACCGCCAGGTTTAATTTGAATCAAACTTCGTTCAAAGTTTGGTGCAGCAACTTCTTTTAAGTGCTTCACGATGCCGCGTATTTCTTTTGATGATACAAACGTGCCTTGTGACCTGTTCGCAGTTGTTGTACCGGGGGAAATATGCAACATGTCACCATTACCCAGAAGAAGTTCAGCACCCTTTGTGTCCAGAACAATACGGCTATCCATTCCACTGCTCACCTTAAAGGCAACACGGCAAGGCATATTTGATTTGATTAAACCAGTTACAACTTTTGCCTCAGGTCGTTGCGTGGCAAGAATTAAGTGGATGCCAACTGCTCGGGCTTTTTGTGCAATGCGAACGATTGATTGTTCGACATCTTTTGCAGTCATCATCAAATCAGCAAGCTCATCAATGATAAAAACGATGTACGGTAACTTCACTGGAATTCGCGCTTTCGCCTCTTCGCTTTGTGGGTCGAGAATGTTATAAATTTCATCCTCGGTCAATGCATTAAATCCAAGCAAATCGCGAACTCCTAGATTTCGGAAGAGCTGGTATCGCTCTTCCATCTTACTTACTGCCCATTCTAAAATAGCCGCAGCACGACCCATTTCTGTTACTACTGGGCAAGCAAGGTGAGGGATATCAGAAAACTGGCTTAGCTCAACCATTTTTGGATCAACCAAAATAAGTTTCAATTCATCTGGTCGCTTGGTGTACATCCAGCCAGCAATGATGGAATTAATACAGACACTTTTGCCAGAACCCGTTGTGCCAGCAACTAGCATGTGCGGCATTTTTGTTAAATCTTCAACCATTGGTTCACCAGAGGCATCTTTGCCAAGGAACATTGGCAGCTTCATTTTCTCTGCTTTTTTGCAACTCATCAGTGCCTTGATGCACACGGTTTCTCGTTCTGCATTGGGAACTTCTATGCCCACAGTTTTACGACCTGCGGTGTTTGGAACGATGCGTATGTTAGGTGCACCTAAACTTCGCGCAATATCACTTGCAAGACTACTTAAACTTGCAACTTTTGTGCCCGGCGCAAGTTCGATGGAGAACAGCGTAATTGTGGGTCCAGCTTCAATGCCTGCAACTTCACCATCAATGCCATACATCTGTAAAGTTTCTTCAAGATCGACTGCTTGCTGTCGTACAAGGTCTTCAACAGATTCGCCAATTCCATCTTGAGGGTCTTCAAGTAAGTCGAGTGCAGGGAATATATACCCTTCAAAATTATCTGG
>JABIWU010000070.1 GCA_018701395.1 Phycisphaerae bacterium
CAACAGAAGAAAAAGCACCCGCTAAAGCAAATCAAGAGGGACTAGCTGGTCAAGTTATCGGTGAAACATCCGTTTGCGCAGTTAATCAAACGCAACTAATGTATCGGGGGTACGAGATTGCAGATCTTGCAGCGAATGCAACTTTTGAAGAGGTCGCACATTTACTTTTAATTGGCCATAAGCCAACCCCAGAAGAACTAACTGCCTTTAAAGCGGAGTTGGTTTCAATGCGTGGGATTCCAAACAGCGTGAAAGACACAATTATTCACATCGCGAAGAACTCGCCAGAGGCACACCCGATGGGCGTACTTCGAACCGCAGTTTCTTTGTTATCCCATATTTGCCCTGTTTGTGAAGACAATTCTACAGACGCTGATTTACGAAAATCAATGTATCTTCTTGCGCAAATTCCAACATGTATCGGTGTGCACCAAATGGCACTAGACGGTAAAACTCCCGTGGATCCCGACCCTAATTTAGATCACGCAGCAAATTTATTGTGGTGCATGTCTGGCGAAGTGCCACACGAATCGGCCGCAAAGGTAATGGATGTATCATTAATTCTTTACGCAGAACACGACTTTAATGCCTCTACATTTACAAGCAGAGTAGTTGCTTCGACAAACAGCGATTTGCACTCATGTGTTTGTGGCGGTATTGGCGCATTAAAAGGTAACCTGCATGGCGGTGCAAATGAAGCCGCAATGGAAATGCTAAAAGAAATAATGGAATCTGTTGAGGGTGGTTCAACTGCTGAGGCGTATATGCAACATGCATTTGAAACCAAGAAAAAACTTATGGGATTTGGTCACCGAGTATATAAAAATGGAGATCACCGCGCAGGGATCCTTCGCGACTGGGGATTGAAATATGCAGATTCGGCGAATAAAGAAGCCAAGAAATGGTTTGACCTCGGCGACGAAGTTCAAGCAATTATGCTTCGCGACAAAGACATACACCCAAATGTAGACTTCCCCTGTGGCATGACTTATTTTGCGATGGGAATTCCGGTTCCACAATACACACCAATTTTTGTTGTCGCAAGAATTACGGGTTGGTGTGCACACATTATGGAACAACATCAAAACAATAGAATTATTCGACCACTTGCTCATTATGCTGGCGAAGAATTAAGAACCTGGAACGATTAACATGACGGTACATAAAATTGCTGTTATTGGTAGTGGAACCATGGGCAGTGGCATAGCGCTTACCGCAGCCACAAATGGCATTAGGGCCGTTGTCGTTGATATTAGCGACGAACAAATTAGTCGCGCAAAAAAATACCATCAAAAACAACTTGAAAAATCTGTTGCTAAAGAACGAATAACACAAGACGAGGCAGATATTGCGACTGCAAACCTTTCATATAAAACTTCAATGGAAGAGGCGGCAGACGCAAACTGGGCAGTAGAGGCAGCAACAGAAAACGTTGATGTCAAAAAGTCAATTTTCAAAAAAATGTTTGATGTGTTTGGAGACGATGTTGTTTTAGCAACAAATACCTCATCTATATCAATTACAGATTTAGCCTCTTCAATTCCAAAAGCCGAACATCGCGTAATTGGCATGCACTTTTTTAATCCGGTGCCCGTTATGAAACTTGTTGAAGTGATTAAAGGCAAAAAGACAAGCGAAGAAACAACAGCCGCCACAATTGTTTTGTCCGAACAGATGGGGAAAACACCTGTTCCCGCTAACGATTTTGCTGGCTTTGTTTCTAATCGTGTGTTAATGCCAATGATTAATGAGGCGTTTCATGCATGGTCAGACGGTGTAGCAGACCCAGAAGCGATTGACTCAATCATGAAACTTGGTTGTGCTTTTCCAATGGGACCACTGCGACTTGCGGATTACATTGGGCTTGACGTTTGTCGAGATATCATGATGGTGATGTATAACGGACTAGATGAAAACCCCAAATATCTACCAAATCAAAAACTAATTGAACTCGTAGAACAAGGTCATCTTGGAGACAAGACTGGACAGGGCGTTTACAACTACGAAAAGGGATAATTCCATGACTAAGCCGGCACACCCCTTTTTTCGTTGGCCAGGAAGCCTGTTTTGGCTTCTTCCGCTCATTGCCACCATTTTGTTATTTTGGCGAAACGATAGTCTTGGTTCTTTGTGGTCTTATCTGGTTATCTCTCCTTTGGTAGCTCTTGTTTTCATCGATTTGTTTTCTACTGTTTGGTTTGGAATAACAACACTCATTCTGATATTTTTATATTGTTCTATTGGTTCATCTGGCGTGCCAGTAAGTTTTGCTATTTGGGAGCCGACAGCATGGGTTAATCTCCGTGAAATGAGGGCATTTGAATTAACAGAGTTCGAATGGTTTCATTGGTGGCCGTTTAAATGTCTAATCACAATTCTGTGTTTGAACATGAGCACCGTCACCATACGAAAAATTAAATTTACCATTCTTACCGTTGGCGTTTGGACAATTCACACTGGAGTGATTGTTACGGTGCTTGGTTGTCTTGTGTATTTTTCACAAAAAGTTGAGGGCGACGTCCTTGTTTCTCGAAGGCAACTTGTTGTTCAATCGAGCGATGGCGAAATGGTTTCAATGGTTGTCACTCCAGAAAATTCTATGGTTGTCGATAACACTACGTATACCATTACGGACATCAATCCAAGCTGGATGCTTATGTCTGGAGCGGACAAAGGAGACAAGGTTTATACAGTTACCGTAAAGGTACAAAGCCCGGAACACTCCTTTATGCGCCAACTAATTGCGGGATACCCAGAATATACCGAAGACATTATTCCAAGCAATGACCCCAATCAACCAATGGCGCGAGCAAAGAAAGTGATTGGAAAAGCACTCTTTGATGATGAGTTAAACATGACTCTTGCTTACGATGTTAAAGATGTGTTTTATTTAACACAAAGCGGTGGACTTTATATTCGGGAACTTGCGGGTGACGGCACGCCACTCACGGGCTGGATTGAAAGACCAATCACCAACTTGCCAAGGTTTAACGACTACATTTCTGATCGCGATGAAGTTCGACAATCTGGCGAAGGCAACTCAGAACTTCACCCACTTTCAATTTCAATTAAGAAAAGCAACGCCAACGACCCCCTTGACCAAGACTTAGTTATTGAAAGCTACCTTCGCTATGCGTATTTAAGCACCCAGGTGACTTCGGGCGGTCCTGAATTGTTTCCGATTGTTTGGGCAACCCTGCGCAAGGGAGACGAAGCGATGCAGACAGTCGAGATGTATGCGTTTGACCCTTCGGCGAACACCGTGGACAACGCATTAATGGGTTTTTATTGGCTCGATAAAGATGAAGACCTTGAAATAATTCAACAAAAATTAACACCAAAGATAACCGCAACAGTGCTTGGCGCAAAGTTTGAAATTTTACCCCTAGCCAACAACGAATTCCAGCAAATCGGCGACACGGGTTATTTTTGTAAGATTAATTCGATTAATAACAACTTGGTCATTAATGAACAAATTATTTCTTTAGCAATAATAGAAATACAACACGGCGACAAAATTTGGGAAAGGTGGGTTTTTGACAACCCAGAGATGAACCGTGATGTTGTTGAAGGCTCTGATCACGAAGACAACGCGGCCAGTAAACAGATTATCGATGCAGACATTAAGTTTTCTTATTTTGCAGGAACAGCACCAATTACAATCATGGGCGGTTTTGAAGACGGTTCTTATGTGTTGTTCACATCAATGGTTGGAAGCGAAAACAAAAAGTTGCAGATTGGGAATCCAGTTTCCCTAAATAAAGAAGTAACACTTACTCTTAATAGAGCAGAGACGCACGGGGTGTTTAAAACAATGCCAACAGTTATTCCAATTACACAAAGAGAGCCAAGCGCAAGCAACATGTACTCGATGATTAAAGTTGTTGTTCCATTAGAATCAGGCCCGGTTTCTGCGTGGTTGCCCTATCACCACTATCCAATTGAATCTGAAAAAGATGTGGTTCATCGTTTTCAATATAAGCCAACAACATTAGATCTACCAAATGGAAAAACAATTGAATTGGTGTTTTCTAGAAAGCGCGCTCCACTTCCAGCCCCCGTTTCTCTTGAACGATTTGAAATAGACTCCCATCTTGGTGGTTTTACTGGAAGCACAACAAGCATTGTTAACTGGCGAAGTATTGTTAATTTTTATGACGAGCAAAATACCGAACTCTCAGTAAGCGTCAATGACCCACAACCTCTTGGTGATTTTTGGTTTTTTCAATCACAATGGGATCCACCAGACAGCAATTCGCAGGGGTTGAACTACACCGTTCTTGGTGTTGGAAACAGACACGGGGTGTTCACTATGTTGTTTGGTTGTTGCCTTACAGTTGCCGGAATGATTTGGGCGTTTTATGTTAAGCCAATGATAAAACGGAAAAGACAACAAGCGGTGTATGCTGGGGTGTCAAAATGAAATATCTAGTTTTTGTTTTTGTGTTTTTAGTAACCCTTAGCACGAACGCAAACGAACAAAATTCGTTTGAAGAACAAGTAGACATGGCCCCCTGGAGCGATAAAGTAGCCGTGTTTACGGGCGGAAGGGTTAAGTCATTCGAAACATTTTCGCGTTCCTTTATGACTTACATATTAGGCACAAAAAACTTTGAAGGGCAAAGTCCAACATTTACTTATTTTGATATGTTGCTTCGACCAGAGAGATATTTTGGAAAACAAATAATATTTGTAAAACACAAAGGACTCCGAGCTGCAATTATTGGAGAAGTAGACGTTCGTGATCCTGTTGTAAAAGAGAACATGGGCTCCTTTATGAAGTCTGGTTTAGTGTCGCGAGAGGTTCTACAAGAAACCAAGGTACAAGAGCTGCTTGGCCGGCTTCGTCAAGACGTACGACGATTCGCCGCTTCGGTTGAGACTATTGAAGCCGCTGTAAATGCGAGCGACCCAAGATCTCTCTGGGGCGTGCTAAAAGTTGTTCCCCCAACAAGCGGTTCTTTTGATGAGCAATGGTCAACACTCGAGAATGTTGCTGGTTCTGATATTCCAGACGCTTGGATAAAGATGCGAGACGCTTGGAAGGCAGAAGATGCCAAAACCGTGAATGAAGAGTTGGTAAAACTCTCAGTTTTGTTGCCCGCACTTGGAAAGGGTGGAACTATTTATCCAAGTTCAACCAAACTCAAACTAGAAAGCTTCTATTTTAAAATGGGGAATTTCACAAGCATTTGGCTTGTGTATCTTGGAAGTACTGTTCTATTGTTGATGGCGTTTGTCTATAGATTTAATAGAGTTGGAAAAATTGGTTTAGCATTATTTGCACTTGCGGTTCTTCTAAATACAGCCGCCGTACTATGGCGTTGGTATGTTTCTGGTAGATATCCAAACACAAACATGTTTGAATCAATAACAACCGCCGCTTGGATGGGCAGCGTGTTTAGTTTGATGATGGAATATATTCTTCGAAAAAACGCAATGAAATATATTTTTTCGATTGGCGCCTCAATCGCAGCGATGGTTGCTTTGTTAACCGTGCGTTTATATCCGCTTGAATTAAATCCACAAATAACGAACAAAATGCCCGTTCTTCATGATGTGTGGCTTTATATTCACGTGAACTTTATCATTTTTTCTTATTGTTTAATTTTTGTTGCCGCTGTTTCAGCCTCTATATATTTAATTCGAAGGTTCATACAAAAATGCAAAAACCAAGACGGCAAAAGCGATTACGCAAGATCTGGGGGAGTTGCCTCTCTTGTTGAAATTCGACCAGGCACCAAAAAAGTTAGTACAAACAACATTGGTTCGGTTCTTGATGGTGCAACAATGATTCTTGTAGAGCTATCGTTCATTCTTCTTTGGACAGGAATTGTAATGGGCGCGATTTGGGCCGACCATTCGTGGGGCAGGCCTTGGGGGTGGGACCCTAAAGAAGTGTTTGCATTAAATACATTTTTAATTTTTGTTGTACTAATACATTCGCGCATGAAGGTTAAAGACAAGGGCTTTTGGACTGCGTGGTTAGCTTTAATAGGTTGTGCGGTTATGATTTTTAACTGGGTTATTATTAACTTTACAATCTCTGGATTACACTCATACGCGTAATTATTTATGAAACCAATAGTTGTTCAAACCGAAAACTTACCGCAAATCTGCAGCGATTGGCTTGCAGAACACTGCGAACTACATGTTTGCCCAGTCGATTCTCTGCGTTTCAAAGAATTACTTCCCGCTGTTGAGGGGTTGGCAATTCGCACCTACACATCAATTACCAAAGAGCTCCTTGATCAAACCCCAAAACTTAAGGTTGTTGGTAGAGCGGGCGTGGGCGTAGACAACATTGACCTTTTGGCGTGTGAAGAAAAAAACGTTTCTGTGGTTCACACTCCAGACGCAAACGCAAATTCCGTTGTTGAGTTTGTATTAACAACAATGCTATCTCATTTACGAAACCTAAAAATTGTTGACAAGCCCTTAAAACCCTCGGAATGGAATGCGCTTCGGGATTCTTGTGTGACACCGAAAGAGTTTTCAGAAACAACAATAGGCATCATTGGTTTTGGAAGAATTGGAAGCCGGCTAGGCAAACTTTCTAGTTCCCTTGGCTTTAATGTTGTCTTTCATGATTTATTAAAAATAGAAGATACTCACGATTGCGAACAAGTAGAATTAGCCCAGTTGCTTTCTATGAGCGACGTGGTTTCTGTTCATGTAGACGGGCGTATTGAAAACAAACACCTTTGCGGCACATCAGTGTTTGAACAAACAAAACCCACCATGTTATTTATCAATGCATCAAGGGGTTTTATAGTCGACGCGTATGCACTTGCGGATTTTTTATTGCACCATCCAAACGCGAATGCGATTTTAGACGTGCACGATCCTGAGCCAATTACAAGTGAGTACCCATTGCTTCATACGCAAAACGCGAAGCTGTTTCCGCACATCGCATGCAAGACCACAACAGCGACAACAAATATGGGTTGGGTTGTCCGGGATATAGTCGCGGTCCTTCAAGGGAACACGCCGCGGTTTGAAATTAAAAAACCAGAACAAACAACCAAAAAAGAATGTTGAACCAAACAATAGGAAGTACCAACCCGGCGGCTCCTATGAAAAGTTTACTGTTATTGCTTAATTCGTTCGCCCACTTTCGCGCTTTCCACCACAGGGCAACTCCAGCAGCAATTAGCACGAAGAAGAACAATTCGGGGAGCACCAACCACCATATTATTGGTGATCCTTGGTACACCCTGGCCGCTAAAAAAAGTCCCACTTGGTCAACACAAACACCAAGCGATGCTATTAGCCCAAACAAAAACAAATGCCACGAGGTGCACCGAAATGGTTTTTTTAGTGTAACCGTGAGAATAAAACCACACTCTGGGCAATTGTTGGATGTTGAACGATGTAATGTGAATCCACAGCGCGGGCAAGGTCCTTCAAATTGAGCAAGAAATGAAAGAGTATTTCTGTTTTTGTCAGCGTGTCCCATGAACCATAGTATGATTCCGTTTAGCGAAAGTTTCTCCTCATGACAACAAAAATTTCAAAAATTCATGCCCGCCAAATATTAGATTCAAGAGGCAACCCAACTCTAGAGTGTGAGGTACGCCTAAAGGGTGGTGGTTTTGGGCGAGCGGCAGTTCCAAGCGGGGCGAGTACAGGAGAAAATGAGGCGGTTGAACTTCGAGACGGAGGTCAAACGTGGTGTGGAAAGGGTGTTTCTAGTGCCGTTAACAATATAAATGGAGAAATCGCCTCCAGTGTGGTTGGAATGGACGCGTGCAATCAAGAAGGCATCGACGAAGTGATGATTGCTTTGGATGCCACAGAAAATAAAGGAAACCTTGGTGCCAATGCGCTACTTGGTGTTTCTATGGCAACCGCCCACGCCGCCGCAAACGCCGCAGGCATACCGCTTTATTCATATTTCAATTCAACCGCATCCGTGCTACCAGTGCCAATGTTCAATATTTTAAATGGCGGAAAGCATGCTGATAATACTGTTGATTTCCAAGAATTTATGATTCAACCAAAGGGGTTTGATACTTTTGGCGAGGGCTTACGTGCTTCCGTGGAAATTTATCACACATTAAAAGGCGTGTTGCACGATAGAAATTTGTCAACAGCCGTCGGTGACGAGGGCGGCTTTGCGCCGAACCTGACCGACAACGAAGAAGCGCTTCTTGTTATTGAAGAGGCGGTAGGTCGAGCCGGCTATTCATGGGGCGAACAAATTTTTGTTGCCCTTGACCCCGCAACAAGCGAGCTTGTTACAGAAGCGAGAAAACTCGGCAGGGAGGGGTATTGTTTTTTCAGCAGCGAGCCCGACAAGGTGATTTCATCAGAAGACATGATTGATCTTTGGGCGGATTGGTGTGAACGCTATCCAATTTGTTCTATCGAAGATGGTTTAGGCGAAGACGATTGGGATGGTTGGAACAAACTAACTCGGCGTCTAGGAGAAAAAATCCAACTTGTTGGCGATGATTTATTTGTCACCAATCCACATTTTTTAGAACGCGGCATCAAAGACAGGTGTGCAAATTCAATTTTGATTAAGGTGAACCAAATTGGAACGCTTACCGAAACCTTTGCTGCTGTGACGATGGCACACGAAAACAATTATTCTGCTGTGTTAAGTCACAGAAGTGGTGAAACTGAAGACACAACTATCGCTGATATTTCAGTCGCAACAAATTGTGGTCAAATAAAAACCGGCGCTCCGTGCAGAAGTGACCGAACCGCAAAATACAACCAACTCTTGCGAATAGCAGAGCAACTTGGCGAGAACGCAAGTTACGGCATTTGATGCGGCACTCATCGCTAACCAATTTGATTGGGTGGCGACTAGTTCAACTTCCATTTATCTTATTGGCTGTTTATACGATTACTTTTTTGTTGGCGTGGCAAATTCCAGGCAACCCCCTAGAAAAAGATGGTCGCCGACCACCAAAAGAGGTAATGGAGCAAATGCAAGCGCAATACAACCTAGATAACCCGGTAGCCTTTTATACAGACTATATTTGGAAAGCTTCAGGACTCGCGTGGGTTTCTGGCGATCGAGATGGGCCAGTATTTAATTTGGGCCCAAGTTTACGACATGAAAACTGGACAGTAAACGACATTTTGATTGCACAGTTACCAGTTTCTATTACTATTGGTCTTTGTGCAATTTTACTCGCGCTATTTATTGGTTTATCGGCGGGTGTAATTAGCTCAATTAAACCCGGTTCGTTTATAGATGTTTTTTCATTTGGAATCGCAATTGTTGGCATTAGTTTGCCATCATTTGTAATCGGCGTGCTTTTATTAATTACATTTTCGGTTTGGTTACAGTGGTTTCCAATAAGCGGGTGGGGCACATGGAAACATCTTGTATTACCATCTGTAGCGTTAAGTCTACCCTTCGCCGCCTACATTGCGCAGTTAACAAGAGTTGGAATGATTGAACAATTACGAAGCGATCACATTCGCACAGCTCGAGCAAAAGGTCTTTCTGAAAAATCAGTACTATTAAAACACGCAATGAAAAACGCGCTCTTGCCCGTGGTTAGTTATTTGGGACCAGCAACAGCCGCCGCAATGACAGGCTCGTTTGTAATAGAAAAAGTATTCGCAGTGCCTGGAATTGGCACACACTTCGTAGACGCGGTGCTGGGAAAGGATATTACGGTCCTTATGGGAATTGTGCTGGTTTATTCAACCCTATTAATTTTGTTTAACCTTGCGGTTGATGTTATGTACACATTTTTAGACCCCCGACCATCTTAATCGGTGACCTTTACTCGCCAAAGGTGTTGAACCAATCGTGGATGCGATGTTAAACCAGTAACTCGGCTCGGTTCATACATATACAACTGTAAAAGTTGACAAATTACCAACATCGGAACCTCTTCTGTAAAAAGTTCTTCTTCGATTGAACGAAGCATTTCCATTCTTTTGTTGGGGTCGCGCTCTAGTGCCGCTTCGTCAAGCGCCGCATCAATTTTTAAACTTACAAAGCCACGATCGTTATTCCCGTTGTCCGATTTAAAGACATCTAAAAAAGTAGTTGGGTCACCATAATCCCCATACCACCGACCGCGCGCAACCATAAAATTTCCTGAATGTAAATCTGAACTAAAAAACTTGTTGTCAGTGCCACGTAACTCAACTTGCACACCAAGGTTTTTTTTCCACTGGTCACGAAGTTCAAGTGAAATCCACTTGTAGCGCGGCGTATTTGTTGTGTATAGCAAATCAATTGTAGGAAACAATGTACCATCGGCATTTTCCAGTACACCATCGCCGTCACGGTCACGCCACCCAGCCAATGCAAGCTCTTCTTTTGCTCGTTCTGGGTCAAACCCAAGTCCTTCAACACTACCATATCCAACAATTGAATTTGGTGGCACGAAACTAGTAACAGTCGGTTCATTTAATCTTGTTGCGTGTTTGACAATTACTTCTCGATTTGTTGCAAGTACAAAGGCCCTTCGTACACCAGCATTTGAAAATGGATTTAATTTTCCATTTACCAACGCTGGTCGACAATTAAACGAAAAGAAATCGGTTCCAAATGTTGGAAAGGCGTGAATGTTGGTTCTCGTTTCTTCGTCTTTTTGACGAAGCATGTCTGATTGATACTCCACATTTACACTGCTTAACCAATCAGCTTGCCCACTCTCAAACGCAAGGACAGCGGTGTTTGCATCCGCAACGGTAATACCCTGCATGGTATTAATTGTTGTTATAGATGGCGAGTGGTAATGCGGGTTCCGAGCCAGCCACATATCTCTTTTATATCTCCATTCATCAAGTACAAACGGTCCGTTACAAACAATATTTCCCGGTCTCGCCCAAGTATATTTCTGTTTTATTCTTCCGCTCTCTTTGTCTAAAGAAACAAAGCGCCGGTTTTCCATTGCAGGCGGTTCAACAGAGTACCAGCCACTCTCCACGATCAGTTTTTTCTTTGAATCAACAACGTCCCACCCCTCAACAGCAGGTTTATAAACTGGGCTGCATACTGCAAGAGCTATTTGATCCAAGAAATACGGTACGTTTAGATCAAGTTTAACCTTTAGTTTGAATGTATCAAGAACTTTAATTTCAACAATAGAACAAAAGGATTCTTCAAGTTCGTCGAGCGTAACAAAAGCCCCATCTTTTAATTGTTTGGTTCTTAAATCCCAATATTCTTTTGCCCCGCTAATGCTATAAAAAAAACTAGAGTAATCAGATGCTGTATCTGGAGTTAGCAATCGCATCCACGCGTACCTAAAATCGTACGCAGTTACGCTTGCGCCATTACTCCAACGCGCATCCTTTCTTAAATGAAAAATATACTCAAGACCATCATCGGAAATCTCATATTGTATTGCAGCTGCCGGCTCAATTGAAAAGTCCTCCGTATTCCAACGCACCAATCCCTCGTATAAACAGTATCCAATTTGTAAATCCGAAAGCCAACTCATTCGTTGCGGGTCGAGTGTAAAAACATCTCCGCTGCTTACAAAAACAAAATCTGCTCGAGGTCTTGTTCTTTCAAAACCTACAATACAAACAACAACCGCAACAACAAATGCTACTGGGACAAGAAGCCTATACATCAGAAATTAATTCTTGGAAAGTTTTTTCCACGTTTTCACACATTCTTGAATTGCATCCACGTTGCCGTTTTCCCATAAATCAACGATGGTTACGCTGTTTTCGGCGTTTTGTTCAAGAATGTAATTAATCATGATAGATGCGATGGCTACACTTTCTTTATACGCCGAATTTAAAACTGGATTTGCTTCTATAGAGGGTGCTTGGGAAGTCGACGTTTCAACAAACGCAATTAGCTCAGGCAGAATAATCTCCTTTGCGTCGTCTCCGCTTCTATCGTCAACGCCCGACTCACTAAATTGCAATAGCAGCGAGGGCAATATAATTGGAAGGGCCTGAACACGCGCATCTGCACCATCGCCAGTATTAATGTCGCTAAGTAGCGTAGCAAGGGCTGTGCTTTGTAATTCAAAGGATGCAATTCCCATTTCTTCAATCGCTTGTTTATCTAAGCCGGGAACATCTTTAATTGAAGCTAATGTGTCAAATTGCCTAGAGATAATAAACCAGTCACTTTCTTTGATAATAAATGTAGCAACCAGTTTGGCGGTTGATTTAATTTTTCGGACATTCAACACCCCGATTTGGAAAGTGTTTTTTAGGCCAATAGAAGACCAGAGCCGTAACGACGCCCGCTTTTCAGTCATAATGTCTGCGTGGTTCTGTAAAATTGCACACCCCTCTTCAGTTCCCAGAAGCGAGACAACTTGCAAAGCATTTACTGCAGCCATTTCATTGACGCCGTCTGCTGCAAGGTATTGATCAATGTTTTCTTTAAGAGCGTTGCCATAAATTGAGCGCGCATACAAAGTCATTCCCACACTTGGTTCAAGTGGGTCTGCGAGTTTTTTTCGTGCGTTGTTGAGCGATTCGCCATCGGTGGTTTCTAGGGCGCTGGACCAAAATTCGGCATATCTTTTAATTTTTTGAATTTCACCATCATTCAGGGAGTTGTTATCAACAATTTTGTTGATGCTTCTCCCTTGAGCAGAAGCGATGTGGCTTACTGCAAGAGCCAAAATAATTGAAAACAAATGTACTTTACGCATAAAAAACCTCTTGTTGATATTGGAGCACTAAAACGTATAATCAAGCCATTACAGATATGTGGCTGAAGATTACCACCCACCTCGAACAAGAATTATATACACCTTTATTAAACCCCACCATCTTCAATAAATGGAATATCATTCTTGCTAATGCGAATCCATATAATTGCAATTTTGCTTTGGGCGATTATTCAGCCAAAACCCCTTCTGGCGACTCAAAACTCCCAAAATGAACAACTAGAAAAATCCGCGGCCAAGCGCCTGGCTACGGAATTTGTCAAGGTTGCCAGAAGTGCAACTATGACGGAGCCACTTACGACAAACGCCATTTCCACTTCAGTCTGTTTTATTCGCGAAGCGTTGAAACTAGACCCCAATAACCCCTCTATCTGGAGAGCCGCTCTTCAAGTGGCACAAATGGCGGACTTACCCGACTTTGAACGGGAGGCGGTTCAGGGATTGCTTGCAGTAACCCCAAACGAATCCGCTGCACAACTCGCACGACTTAGGTTGGCAATTGAACAAACAAATACCGCCGACCAAAGAATGGCCGTCTACGAACAACTCCTTTCAAATCAAAATAAAGAATTGTTAGATTTTCGAGTAGCGTCTCGTCTCGCTTTAGACGCCGCACTTCTTCAGCGTCAACTTGGCGATGTAAGTCAGTTTGCAAGATGGTTAGCAGAATCTGTTGCCCTTGACCCTTCGTATTTAGATGCAACACTCTTAGCGGTCGGATTTTTTGGAGACGAATCAGCGGATATTCTTACACGCGCAGAATTACTAAGTGCTGCGGTATTAGCGAATATTAGAGACCTTGCACTTCAAGTTTCACTTGCAGAATTTTTAATGTCCTATGGTGACTATAAAAACGCATCAATGGTGTATCAAATAATTTTGGGAGACGACGCTCGCGGTCACACTAAAATTAGTGACGGGCTCTTGGCGGATATTGCATTAAGCAAATGGGCGGCGGGAGATTCAAAAGGCGCACTCGACATCATTTCTGCAAGACAAACCTTGGTCGATGTAAGTTTTAGAAAACAAACAAAACAACAACAACCAAGATTGACGCCCCTTGAAGTATCAAGAATTCACGCACCACTGACTCCAAAACTAGCGACAATTCGCACAGCTATTTATCGAGATCTTGAGGGTGAAGCAAGTCCAGAAAATGCCCTCTCTTCTGCGCTTAGCTCTCTATTAACTCTCGCACAAATTTATGAATCGCAAGGTCCTACATCAAAAATAAAAGTTGTTGAGATGAATCTGCAAGCAACCTGGATATCGCTTTGGTTGGGCAATGATGCAGATTCATCAGAGCTATTACTTGCAGCAGTAGAAAGAGACGCCGACATTCATCCAGCCGAAAAGCAGCGGTTAGAAGGATGGATAGCATTGAGGCGCGGTGACATAGAAGGTGCAATTACCATTCTCTCTTCGTTGCCAAATGATATGTCTTCACAGGTCGGGCTTGCGGAAGCATATAGATTGGCAGGAAACAAACAGGCCGCTGCAAAACTTCTGTTAAGCGTCGCTCGAAACAGCGGGGGAACGATCCTAGGGGTTTGGGCTCGAAAACAATTAGAAAAAATGGTAGGAACAACATTTTTAATTAGACCAGAAGTTGTTCAATTACAAGAACCGATGTTTGGTTTGCAGAACACGTTTGATTTAATACACTCTGACCCAAGGCCTGTTGTTGATTTACAACTTGTGCCAGAAGAGATAACTTTCGCCCCATATTCCCCAATTCTGTTTCGGGTTGAATTAACTAATAATACGACTATTCCGTTGGTTATCGCAAAAAACGGTCCAATTCAACCACTTTTGTTA
This sequence comes from Phycisphaerae bacterium, assembly GCA_018701395.1. Taxonomy (GTDB): domain Bacteria; phylum Planctomycetota; class Phycisphaerae; order Phycisphaerales; family SM1A02. Next base: position 14,445 of record JABIWU010000070.1, read on the forward strand.
ATAGAAACATTGATAGAAATTTCCGGCGTCGAGCTTGGCTCAGTTCCACCAATTATCGTGCCAATAAATATCGAGTTGTCATTGTTACCACGAGAAAAATTGATTACAGAGATCGACCTGCGCCAATATTGGCCAGGCAAATTGTTAGACTTATTTCCACTCAGTGGCGCTTCTTTAAATTTGCACGCAAAGTTAAATTTTGTAGCAAGAGCAACAAAAACAAGATTTGGAGACCCGACGTTAGTATATAAATCGGCTCGATTTGGCTCGAGCGCATCGGTAAATAATTTACGAATTGATGGCGTTCGTGTCACTGATGAGTGGATTAATGATGCAATAAACAAAACTAAAGAGATTACCACGATTGACGACCTAGCCGCACTGGTCTTATTGACATGGTGTGTAGATATTGACTTGCCCGTGGTGCTTGTTCCTCCGTTAATTCCATTACCACCAAACGAAGTATCCCTACTTAGTGACACCGAAACAGTTAATAAACTAAAAACCGAAGTGATTACAACCGTATTAACCACCTTTCCCCAACTTAATCCAATGGCACAGTATTGGGTTTTGGCGACAATGTCGACGGACCCTTCATTGGAAGCGGTTGTTGGGATGTTAAAAAAACCAGACACGCAACTCGCAACATTGGTAAAATTAATCCGATTAATTATTACCAACAACGGCGTAGAATATATAGACGCCGATTGGTTACAAGACGCCAAAAAATCTGATAACGAGACGATTAGAACGACTGCAAATTGGGTTTATTCTCAACTTGAAACCGAAGCAAAATATAATACTCCATAAGGTGGGGCGGGGCGGAGATAATAAATCACTGATATCATACTCAGTATGAATCGAGCAGAACTCGCGCAAAGAATCGCAAAAACCGCAATCCTCCACGGAGATTTTACTCTTCGCAGTGGTCGAAAAAGCACCTGGTATATCGATAAATATTTATTTACAACAAAACCAGATATCCTCACCGAGTTAGGCGCGCTATTCTCAGAAAAAATTCCACAAACAGCAACACTTCTTGCTGGCGCAGAATTGGGCGGAATACCACTTGTGACAACTGCGTCGATGGCAACTAATTTGCCATGCATTTTTATTCGAAATCAAAAGAAAGAATATGGCACCTCTAAGCAGCTCGAAGGCAAATTAAGCAACACTGACAAAGTTGTTATTGTTGAAGACATTGCAACAACAGGCGGGCAGGTTTTAGAAGCAGCAAAAACAATTCAAGAATTAGGGGCAACAGTTGTTTCAATCATTGCGGTTATCGATAGGTGTGAAGGCGCAAGGGAAAATGTAGAGTCTGCTGGTTTTGTATTTGATTCTTTGTTTACAACCGTAGACCTTGGAATTAACGAGGTCTCAACAAAGTGAAAATTGTTTCGACCCAACTGTTAATTGGGATGGAAATCCATGTTGAACTAGCAACCAACAGTAAGATGTTTACGTCCGCTCCAAACGGCGCAATACCAGAGCGTTATGACGCAGAACCAAACACGTTGGTGAATCCGTTGGTGATGGCTTTGCCAGGATCGTTACCAGTAATAAATAAGTCAGCGGTGGCAATGTCGATGCGAGTGGGCCTTGCTTTGAACTGCACCATTTCATCTTTTACAAAATGGGACCGAAAAAATTATTACTATCCAGATCTACCAAAGGGATATCAAATAAGTCAATTTGACAAACCACTTTGTTTAGAGGGCGTGATAGAAATTGAAGTTGGCGGCGAAATAAAACCAATTCGAATTACACGCGCACATCTTGAAGAAGACACGGGAAAACTCGGACACGAACTTCCTGGTGGCGGTCACTATGACGGTTCACTTGTTGATTTAAACCGCGCAGGGACTCCGTTGTTAGAAATAGTTTCTGAGCCAGACATGACAACCGCGGACGAGGCTGTTGCGTATGGAAAAGAAATCCGATCAATTTGTAGGTTCCTTGGGGTAACTGAAGGCATCCTTCAACGCGGGCACATGCGGTTTGAACCAAACATAAATGTTGTTATCACAACCGAAGATGGCGTTGAACACCCAACGCCAATAGTTGAAGTGAAAAACTTAAATTCATTCAAGGCACTGCATGGAGCAATTGAACACGAAGCGGTACGGCAAATTGAAGCATGGAAAGAAGACGGTCTTGAAATGGGGCCAAATGCAAAAAGCACGCGTGGTTGGGATGACCAAAACCTGGTTACGGTTATGCAAAGGGAAAAAGAAGATGCGCATGATTATCGTTTTTTCCCCGACCCAGATCTTGTGCCGCTTACCATTTCCCAAGATTGGATAGATGAAGTTAATGAATCTATCCCAGAATTGCCAGCATCAAAACGAGCTAGGTATAAAAACGAATATTCTCTGTCTACAAAAGATACAGAAGCGTTAATCGCAGAGCCTACGCTAAGCCGTTTTTTTGAAGCGTGTGTTAAAGCAGCGAACGACCCGGGCGAATGTGCAAAATGGTTATTAAATGCTGGTGCAAAAGAAGCGAACGAACAGGGGTGCAGGGTGGATGCGCTTGGTATTACACCTGAGCAGATTGCAGGCGTTATTTCATTGCGGGGAGAAAATAAAATTGGTTCTTCAGCAGCCGGAACGTTGTTTGTAAAACTTTGTTCTTCAGATCAAACAGCAGAGTCGCTTGCAGAATCAGAAGGACTGCTTCAAGTTAATGACGAAAAAACTCTTGCAACCTGGGTGCTAGAAGCAATTGACGCACAGCCACAGGCAGCAGACGATGTTCGTCAAGGCAAAGATGCCGCAATCGGTCGCTTGATGGGCGAAGTAATGAAACGAAGCGGCGGATCAGCGGATGCTGGAGCGGTTAGAAAACAACTTCTTGCAACGCTTCGCCAATAAACGGAGAGTGCAATATGTTTTCAATTTTAGTACTAGCATCGCTTCTATCGCAACCAGTTTTACCCTTACATACATACAACGGAATTAATAACGGCATTGTTGTCCAGGTTGAACTTCCTGAAGGCGAAGATGTTGGTCACCTCGTTTTGAAAAGTCACGATGGGCAACAACTTTCTAATCCTGCCGCAGTAACAAAAGGCACGCACAATCTTGTTGCACGGATTCCAGAAATTAATAAACTGACCTCCGCAGTTTGGCTAGAGTTACTTGTTGATGGAGAAAGCGTAGGCGAGTCACTCATTGTCCAACCGCTTGCTTCAAGAGAAGTCCCGGTTGTTGAAGAGGCCTTTCGTCAGGACGGAAAAACGTCATACACAAAAATAGTCGGATGGCAAAACGAAGCAGAGGAGGATGGTGTCGAGGGCGCATTTATTAGTGGTTGGCGAGTGTATGTTGCAAAAGACATTTTGATTGAAACAGATCACGGAAATATCCTAGTTGCAATGCGACCCGATGTCGCACCAAATACGGTTTGGAATTTCCGCGAACTCACAAAGGGTGGTTTGTATCAAAACACAAACTTTCATCGAATCGTTCCATTGTCGAGCAAAGGACATCCATTTGTTATTCAGGGCGGAGACCCAACAGGAACAGGAATGGGCGGCGCCGGAAGTTGGCTACCAATTGAAAACAGTTCCCTTGAGCATGATTTTGGCGTTATTTCGATGGCGAGGGCAGGCGACACAGATTCTGCAGGCTGTCAATTCTTCTTGTGTTTATCCCGCGAAGGCACCGCCAGACTCGATGGTCAATATTGTTCTTTTGGTGAAACTATCGAAGGTGAAGAAGTAATTCGTTTGATTGCACAGGCGCCTTTACGCGACCCATCAACTGGCGAACCAATTACACCACCGCGAATAAACTCAATTTCACTTGTGCCAAAAAAACGCTTGGATTCTACTCCCGAGTAACTTAGTTTTCGCGTGCAACATTCTTTACGGAATGTGGAGCGTGTTATGCGTTGGTCGCCAACCAACAAGTGCAAGAAAGTGGTGGCCGTGATAATTAAGAACCTCACCTGTAAGTAACACCGGCGTTGCATCATCTTTATTGTCTAGGTAGTCAACAAGAAGACCAAAACTAGTTCCAGGTAAAACGGTACACGGCGGGTCGCTTAATCCTGTTGCATCACTTACAAAAACAGCAATCCAAGCACCTTCTTTGTTTCTAACTAGGTGGCACCTTCTTGCTGTAATCCTAAACCCCTCGACTCTTTGCGTGGGATTATTGATTGGATTATCTGCAGCATTTCGAATGCTTCGTACAAGCGAACCCGTGGCTTCTTCGAGGTCTCTAACAATATCTGCGACCGAATCTTCAAAGTCTTCTCGGTCAATAGTTGTTTTGTTTGGGTCAATTGGTGCGGCGGTTGGGTGGTTTCTTTGCGCGTGTTTTTCTAGTGAGACCGCTTCTTTAACGAGAAGAAAGTTTCTGCTCCCAAAGGAATACACATCTCCAGATATTCGAAATCGGCTTTCTGGTTTTTTTTCGGTTACGGCTTCCATTTCCGCCAACCGCTGGTTTGGCAAAATAACCATTGTGCTTAAAATAGCATCGTTTCTTTCTAAAGAGATTACAAGCGCACCCGTATCTTCCTCCCGGCTGAGCGCACCGGTTGCTCCAACAATTTTCGAACCCTCACGGATGAGCGGAATTCGCTTGACCGGTTCTGTTTGCCCGAACAGTTGTGCGGATGCTAGGAATAAAAACAGGCATATTTTCATATCAAAAGACATCGTACAGCAAAAACGCACGATTTAGGATAATTCTGGTCGATATACATGCATGCGTTTACTGTTCTTATCATTGTTAATAGCCCTATCTGGTTGTTCGTCAAATCCTTGGACATATAATTCTCCGCCAGGTGCTGGATTTATGGGTGCAGAGTCGGCGCAAAAACCAGTCATTCTTTTAGATGACTTTACCCTTGGGGCCGGCGTGGACTCTCGGTGGAATGGATTAGCGGATGAGATGAAAAAATCATTTTCGCGTGCTCTTTTGAAATCTGGAAAGTTCTTTGTCGTGTCTGATCGCTCACTTGCCCAAGATGCCACAACAGCATTTAATGTTGAAATAAAAATTACAGATTTTCTTCACACAAGCGATGCGCCCGAGAGCGTTCGCCGACTTTCTTGGTTTAGTGAAGCGAATGATGCAATTGTCGCATTGGATATCACAGCAACAGAAATTCGCTCTGGACGAGTGGTGCTCTCAGATCAAGTTGCAGCAACCGTTTCAGTTGGCGATGCAGACACTGACCAATATGGAAATTTGGAATTTGGTTCTTATTTATTCTGGTCAACACCCCTTGGAAATGCATCGACAGAAGTTATCAACAATACCATTGCCCAACTTTCAGAACTTCGGGGCTCAGCCCCAGGAAGCGTAACAATCACCCACTTCACAACTGGCAACCGCAAGGTGACGCTTGACGGTGGCGACTTACTCGAAGGCGGAAGTGTTTACTTTGTTGGTATTCAAGATCAAGATTCTGGCAATTTTGTCGCTATAGAAGACGACCTCGGAAGACCGCTACAGGTTCGGGTAGAACATCATTTTTGGAGCGATACAACAGGGTGGCTACTTTCAGAGCCCTCAGAGTACGCAACGATATCCGGTGCTACGCTTTCGAAATCACCTCTTCCAGCTTCAAATAAATACGCATCAGAGCCAAATACACACTAAAAAAGGTCAACGGCGTTGCCGTTGACCTCCTAGAAGGCCGAGGTGGGATTCGAACCCACGAATCACGGATTTGCAATCCGTTCCCTTAGTCCACTTGGGCACTCGGCCAAGAAAGAACAGGATACTAGGCATTTTGGGGTATGGCAACTGAACCTTCAGTTTTATTTAAATTGCTTCTATAATCAGGCACATTCCCACCCTGTATTTGTTACATTTTGCGCGAATTAACAAATAGGAGAAATCAAATGAGTATATCAATAGGCGCATTGATGTTGGTTGCAATAGTGGGTGGTCAAGACGACCAAATTAAAGTATTGCAAGAGATGGTTCACGAACTTCGCGAAGAAGTTTCAGAACTTAAAATCGAAAAATCAGATCTCTGGATTACAAGTCAACGAGCGGATGAAATTCAATCGCTGGTGCAAAATGTCCTATCAGATGCAGATTCGCGTTATGCACTTCAAGGCAATAGTGCAATGGCGGGTTACGACGGCGGTGCGTATGTAGCGTCAGCAGACGGGAACTGGAAGCTTAAAATAAATGGTCAGATTCAAGCACGCTGGCTGTACAACAACGCCGAAGGCCAAACCTCACAACACGGATTTGATCAACGGCGGACAAAAATAAAATTTTCAGGTCACGTTCTCGACCCTACTTGGACTTTTAAAGTTTCAACAACTTGGGGACGTGCTGGCGGTTCAAACACAGAAGACGCGTGGATTGCAAAACAATTTGATGATGGAAGCTGGTTTAAGTTTGGGCAATTTGGCTCAAAGTTTTTACGAGAACAAATGGTTTCTTCGGGTGCACAACTTGCAGTTGAGCGCTCGATGGTGAATACGGCTTTTTCCTATGCATGGACGCAAGGAATTGAACTCGGCTGGAGCAACGACGACATTCGGTTGACTGCTCAATACACAGACGGTCCAGGACAAAGCAATACTGCGGCACTTACGAACCCAACAGATGCTTGGAATATTCGAGCCGAATTTAGATTTGGTGACTCAAGTTGGAAAGACTTTAAGTCTTTCACCTCGAAATCTGGAGCAAAAAGAGGACTTTTGCTTGGTGTTGCTTACGAAAACTACAGCAGAAATACAGGAACGTTTGAGTATGGAAATGCAAACGGAAATAAGAGTAGCGGATTGACTGTAGACGCATCGTGGCGCGGAGACGGCTGGAATATGTTTGCGTACATGGTCGAAACAACCGCAAAAGATGCGGGTGTAAAGCAAGATTCTTCTGGTTGGCTTGTTCAGGGTGGTTATTTGATATCAGATAATGTGGAACTATTCGCCCAATATCAAAACGGGCAGATTGACAACGCAACATTTGCTGTAGGGTCAAACGATATGTCTGCAATTCGATTTGGTTTTAACTACTGGCCAAATGCTGGGAACAACACCATAAAGTGGACAACAGATATTGCCTGGTCGGAACATTCGCTACCAAATGGCGGCGGAAGTGGAATTAGTTCAGCAGATTGGGCGACAACAGGAACCGGCTGGCGCCAAGATTTGGCCGGCGAAGATTCGCAAATGCTCTTAAGAACGCAATTACAGGTATTATTTTAAACATCAATACGCAACGCAAAGAAACTTTGTTGGAGATAACACATGCCCATTAACGCAATGGCTCGACTATTTGGACGGTCGCCCTTTGTTCCACTCCAGTTACACCTCGACAAGATATCCGATTGTGTTGAAGCGTCAGTGGCATTACTCGAACGCATTTGTGCCGGCGATACAACCAACATAGATAAAGAGGCACGCGCTGTATCAAAACTTGAACACAAAGCGGACCTTGTAAAAAACGACATTAGAAATAACCTGCCTCGTGGATTGTTTATGGCAATCGACCGAAGTCAGCTTCTTGAAATTTTAAGTTTACAAGATTCAATTGCAGATCAGGGCGAAGATATCGCCGTGCTCATGAGCATACGACCCGTAAAGATATTGGCAGAATTGTCCGAGCCTCTGAAGGAATATATTGAGGGTAACCTCAATGCATTTCACAAAGTAAAGGAAGTTATTCGTGAGCTTGACGCACTCATTGAGTCTGGCTTTGGTGGTTCGGAAGCAAACAGGGTTGATGGAATGATTGAGGCGGTTGCAATCGCCGAACACGAGTGCGACATTATGCAACGCAAACTTATGAAAGGTGTGCTTGATCACGAAGACGAGCTTTCAGTTGGCGACTTTTTCATTTGGCAACGATTGCTTCACGAAATAGCAGGGATAAGTAACTACTCAGAAAAATTAGCGAATCGCGTTCGAATGTTGTTGACGTTGAAATAATTCTAGGTACTAGAAACGATGGAATATTCAACAGTATTAATTGCCCTAGCACTTGTGTTCGGTTTTTACATGGCTTGGAATATTGGTGCCAACGATGTTGCAAATGCTATGGGAACAAGCGTTGGTTCGGGCGCGCTTACATTTAAGCGCGCAGTTATTCTCGCTGCGATTTTAGAGTTTGCAGGGGCCTTCTTTGTTGGCTCCCATGTGTCGGACACCGTTAGAAAGGGGATTGTAGACCCAGTCATTTTTTCAGGTGATCCGCAAGCATTTGTACTGGGGATGCTATCGGCTCTACTTGCTGCCGGGGTTTGGTTGCAAGTTGCTTCGTATTTTGGCTGGCCCGTCTCAACAACACACTCGATAGTTGGAGCCATTGTTGGGTTTGGCATTGTATTTGGAGGCATGTCAGCGGTTGAGTGGAGCGAAGTTGGAAAGATTGCTGCGAGCTGGATTATTTCTCCGTTGATGAGCGGCATACTGAGTTTTATTATTTTTCAGATTGTCTTGCATAAAGTCTTTTACAAGGCGGACCCAGTTGCAGCTGTTCGAAAATTTACGCCATACATGGTGTTTCTTGTGCTTGCAATCATGACACTTGTCATGGTGTTCAAGGGTCTTAAAAATCTTCACCTTGACTTATCGTTGACAAACGCGCTCCTCGTTTCTTGCGGAGTTGGTCTGGCTGGTTCGCTACTCTCGGTTGTGTTGTTACGAAACTATACATCTGATGAAAGCGACGAAGAACAACTTCAAGCAAGGGAGATGTATGTATCGCGCGCCCTAGAGAGGGCGAAGAAGCACTTGCTTCGAGCGCAACGAGCGGCCGACTCTGACACGCAAGCTTCTATAGATGATATTTTGAAGCACACAGATGCTACAACCGACACATCAATAAAGCGAGCAACACTAGGTTCAGGTAGATCCGAATTTCGGCGTACCGAGCGCATATTTATCTATTTGCAAATTTTGACGGCTTGTTTTATCGCCTTTGCACATGGTGCAAACGATGTAGCAAATGCAATCGGGCCACTCTCTGCAGCAGTCCAAACAGTGCAAGGAGGAATAGTTGAAGCAACAGCGCAAGTTCCTTTGTGGGCGCTTTTGGTCGGTGGCGCAGGCATTGTGATTGGTCTTGCAACATACGGCTGGAAGGTCATGGAAACAATAGGAAAGAAAATCACAGATCTTACACCATCGCGTGGATTTTGCGCGCAGTTCGGAGCGGCGACCACAATTGTCATCGCATCAAAGATGGCACTTCCAATTTCCACCACGCACACACTTGTTGGCGCCGTACTCGGGGTCGGTTTAGCACGTGGTATTGGCGCAATCAACCTTTCAACTGTTCGTGATATAGCAATAAGTTGGGTGATTACAATTCCTGCAGGCGCCATACTCTGCATCATCTTCTATAAGACCCTCGGCTTTTTCTTTTAACAAAAAGATTCTGCGTTCGCTTTACTCCATTCCTCTGAATACGAGCAGTCTCCACCTTTTTCATGGAACATGTTTGGCGTACACCAATCAAACAAATCTTTATACGTTTTGTGGTGAAGCACACTCGTGCGGTGGCAAAGTAATTGCGGCGTTAATTCACCGGGATGTTCGAGCCCGCACGCAGCGATAACTTGCGACAAGTCATCGAGCGTATTTTTGTGGTAGTTGTATACGCGTTGGGATTTGTCGGTGACAACAAGACCGCGTTGCCTTCTTTGGTCTTGCGTCGCAACGCCGGCTGGACACGTATTCGTTTGACACCGCATTGCTTGAATGCAACCGACTGAAAACATAAACGCACGAGCAGCGTTGCACCAATCAGCGCCAAGTGCGAGCACGCGAGCCATCTCGAAGGCACTTGTAATTTTCGCAGATGCTCCGAGTTTGATTTTATCTCGAACGCCACTGCCGACTAATACATTTTGCGCAAAGATAAGTCCATCAATGAGAGGCGAACCCATATGGTCGACAAATTCAATTGGACCGGCACCAGTACCACCCTCTCCACCATCGATGACGATGAAG